>JADZCV010000025.1 GCA_020851375.1 Nitrospirota bacterium
CGCTTTAACTTTAGAAAGTGCAATAAAGATAGTTTCATGATAAAGAGACAATAAGAGAGATTTTCCTGGCAATCAGCTATGGAATTTAAATTGCCCGGGACTATGGAATTTTAATTGACTTTGAGGGGCAGATTGGTGGTAACGATAGTAGGAAGTATCTCAGACCTTTTGGATATGATCTGGAAGATGACGTCCGTATCTTCCTTTTTATGAAATGTGTAGCCGATCTCATCAATACACAGTACCCGCATTTTTGCATAGTATTCGATCCTGGTAGCGGGATTCAGCGCCTTCTGGATTTTTGATATGAGGTCATAAGCAGTGATAAAGGCAGTTGGGAAGCCCAGGAGTATTGCCTCATAACATAGAGCTTGTGCTATATGCGTTTTCCCAAGACCTGTATCCCCCACAAGGACGAGGTTAGAGGCATCCCTGACCCAGTGGGAATTGGAGAAGGCAAGGATATCTTCTTTACTGATCCTGGGGTTAAACTGCCAGTCAAACTGTGCGAGGGTCTTTACCTGTTTTATGCCGGAGAGCCTCAGGAGTCTTTTGATTTTGTGTTGTTTATAATACTCCTGTTCCGTCTTGAGGAAATCGGCAATAATCCCACGGCTCTCAGACTGGATTGCATTTACAGGGGTCTTAAGCCCCAGCTCATTGAGAAGGGTTTCAAGGTTATTCTGGCTCATCTTCATACTCCTCCAATGCCCTGGCCTTATAAGTGATATTTAGAAGATCAGAATTCTGAGGACAGACCGCCTCACTCGCTTCTTCCGGCTGTATATGAAGATAGGACAGGAGTGTCTTTACTCTTGGGCTTCTCCTCGTAAGGCACTCGGATATAATGCTTAATATCATCCCCCTGCTAAACTGTTTCAGCAGCTTAAATATCTGGTATGCTGTGTTCTGTGGGTCTTCACCACAGGCTTGATTTTTTGTAAGGAACTCAGCCACGGCAGGGTGCAGGCCGGATATTACCTCATATATGCGCTGCATCCTGGCCTTTGTGGAGAGCCTGGAATAACTGCGGTGAAGGGGGTTTATGATCTGCTTATATCTCTCAAATGACCTTGGATGAGAGGCTACCTCACTATTTCCGTCATATATCTTGACCGTGGTTGGGGTGGAATAAACCGACAATGCCATGCCGACAAGATAATCAGGGACAGAGTAGGTGTTTGTATCAAAGATCATCATGGCTGTCTTGGTGGTTTTTACCGGTGGATGGACATTAACATTCTTCCAGGGTATGGCGGGAAGTGGTTTAAGCCTCTCCTCTCTGAACATATCTATAGGTCTTTTTCCTGTTGCCCTGTGCAGGGTCTTGTTTTTATCATCAACCCATTCATGGAGTCCCTGGTTTATGGCAGATAGGGACCGATACATGGAAATATTGTTAAAGAAGGTGGCTCTCATTGTGCGTATAACTCGCTCGACTCGGCCTTTTTCATTTCCTCGTGCAGGATTACAGAGGCGTATCTCAGCGCCATAGTGGCGTGTGAAGTCAAGGAATCGTGGATTGTATTGAATCTCCGGCCTGCGTCTTAGAACTACCGTTTTAAGGTTATCGTAACGAAGACTTCTGGCAGTGCCATTCATGGAAGAAAATGCCATGATGTGTCCCTCTATGAAAAACTCGAAGGAGGAGCGGGGGAATATATGGGCGAAGAGATAACGGGAATAACTTAAGATGAGCACAAAGCAAAAGAGTCTGCCCATCCCAGGATGAGAGATGATACACCAGTCTACCTGACCCTCTTCACCGGGAAGAAAATCAAGGGGATGGTAGACCTTCTCCTTTTTACTTCTAAGCTCCCTTGTGTACTTCACTACAAGTGGATAGCTCACTTCAACCCCTCTCTCGCATAACCACTTGTAGACCTGCAGCGCCTTAAGAGACGGGTAATCGTTAAACCAGTTGGAAATCAGTGGCTGATACTTATCCAACAGGGAGAATCGCTTCTTTCTGTCCCCAGGAGAACACTTCCTGTATATCCTTGATGCACGCTTTCTGGATATCCCCGTCTGCTCTTCAATCTGATGGAAGCTAAGACCTTTAACATCCCGCAGATAGAGTATCCTCTGCCGTATCTCTTCCATAACACCTCCTCACTGGAATATCCCGTACCCACCAGCGAGACATTCGATATTCGCAGTGCTTGCATTGAGCGAAGTGAAAAATAAACACTTCTTTGATTAATCATAAGCTGGCAGGCTCAGGTTCATTGACTCATGGCAGAGCCGGTGAAGGCAGCCTTACTGTAGTATCTCCTTGACCAATAATGGAGTAGCTCTTTGCACATCTCATGATGGGTCTATGCTATCCGGTGTCTTTATAGAAAACAATCTCGTCTTGTATCTTGCACCACCTCACCGGCAACGAAAACCCCGCATTCACAATGCCTTACGAGCTTTATCTCGTCTTGTATCTCACCGGAAAGCAATATCTCCGGTATCACCAAACGCACCGTTTTTACAGGGTTTTCATGGGGTATCTCGTCTTGTATCTCACGTCTTCTCTCCCTCCACTTGGTTTGATAGTCAGGGTTCCTGCCCCGCCACTCCCGCACATAGGCGTATCTGCCACGGAAATACCCCGGATTGGCCTCTACCCACATCTTCTGACTCTCACCCTTTCGCATCTTCTGACACGCCTTCTCATTACAACTCTTCTGTCTGGCACCTACCCGACGGTCCGGTTTAAAAAACCGCCGACAGTAGACACACCTCTTCTGGTTTATTTTTGTATTTGTCTCCATCCTGATATTTTATGTCAGGCTAAAGACAGATAAATACTATGATGGGAATTAAGAAGTTAAATACCTGAAGTCAGTGAGGGGATTTAAGAAATTAAATGGGACAATAAGAATTATTACTATTGGGGATATTTTAATTATTCCCTACACACCCTGCTGCCAGCGAAACGCCAAGCCATAATATCAGGCCTGTTAATGACTTCACCATCTGCAAAGTTCCTCCATTTGGCTACCGACATGGCTCAACCGCGGCGCTGTGTCAGCGGCGACGCTGGCCGGAGCGTCTTGTCGGGCGCGATTTTCTCGGCGAAGTGAAGGCTGGCCATGGTCATGCCTTCACGCTCATAAAATCGGTGCGCCTCTTTTCTTTGGACACCTGAATCGAGGTGTATTTGTTCGCACCCTTCCTTAGCGGCCTGTTCTTTGAGCCACGATAGCAACTCGGCGCCATGGCCCTTTGAACGATGCTCAGGAAGAGTTACCAGATCATCAACATACAGGAAACGCCCCCACGCCAGATTTTCACCAACCCGAAACCCGGCAACAGCCACCACGCCATTTTCACCTTCAAGGAAGGCGAGGCGATACCCAGCACTTTCCTGGCTCCGGACCCGGGAAAGAAATTGATCTTCAGTAATATGATGACGAAGCTCACGCATGACAGGATAACAAGCGGCAATCTCCGCATCGGTTTTAGCGACAAGAACAGTCATGGTTGTTTTGTTATAGCTCCACAGTAATTATACACTCTGCATAAAATGAGTTACACACCGTCCGGAAGCTTAGACTGCATCACTTTCCTTCGATTCAACTTACGCCCATCCACCACGAAGGTGCCGTCGCCAATTGCGTGAATGGTTCGCTTCTCTTTTCGAGAACTATCGAGGTAAGCAGCGACACCTTCAAGGACAATGATATTGTGCTTTTTGATGATATCGGTAACTTTGCATTCGATATTTGCCAGGCATTCCTTAATCAAGGGCGCCCTGACATGCTTTCCCTTCACCGGAGTTAGTCGGAATTTTTCAAATTTATCTGTGTCGGCGCCGGAACATGTTCCCACGCCAACAACCTGATCAATCAGGTCAACAGTGGGAATTGCAATTACGCATTCCCTGGATTTCCTAATCGCCTCATAGGAATAGTTCCACGGCCCCGTGGTTATGGCAAATAGCGGCGTAAAGTCCACAACCATGGTCCAAGAGATGGTCATGATGTTGTTATTTCTTCCATCGCTGGTAGTGACCAAGACGACTGGTCCGGACTCTATCAGGGTAAATGCCTTACTTAGCTTCAGTGCCCGCATATTTGCCCTTTTCCCTGTTTTCAAATGCCATCACCCGGAGTTCAACCCTTGGTAGTTTTGTAACGCTCCGCAGATTCATTGACAAAGATGGCCTGGTAATCTTTCCGCGACAGGACCGTATCGTAAAGGCCGATGTCTTCGCCCCCGTGTTTGTTGATTCCGGTATAGCTCAGGCTGGAATCCTCATAGCGCTTGAACTTGAAAACCGCATCATTCATCAGGGCGTTATTGAAGACACCAAGGCTCACGAGGAGTTCAAAGTCTTTTACTGTCAGGCCGGTGACCTTCTTAAACAAGCCCGGTTCCAGCTGGGTAATGACATCCTTCAGGCACCGCTCGCGGTAATCTGTCAGATACATGAAGATGGGGATGCGCGTGGCAAACTTGATGAGTTTCTCCTGAATTTCCCTGCGCCTGCTCTTGTATTCCTTCTCTTCCTCAGTCAGCTGCTTTTTCTCCTTTGCGGACAACTGCCCGTCGTTTGCTTCCCTGCGCGCCTTTTTCACGGCCTCTGACTTGTTGATGATCGTCTCGATGTCCTGATTCAGGTTGCGAAAACCCTCGATGCTCATGAGCGCCTTCATCGCCGCTCCGTTACCCATAAGACGTTTCAGGGTGCTGTTGTCCACGTTAACCAGCAGCGCGCTTTCCCAGCGCCTGGCAAGTAACGTCGCTGTTGTACCACTCATGGCCATGTCGAGGATTCCGGCGGCATCAATCTGCTTCATCGAACTGCCGTCGTAGGCCAGGACAGGCAGGAAGCTGATGAACTCCTCGACCTTTTTTTCGGGGTTTAAGTCGTTGACGTTCAGGCGGCAACTGTAGTCGGCAATCTGCCGCAGGGCCCGGTCAGGAGCGAAATCGAAGACGTAGCATTCCTCTTTGATGATCTGCTCTGCATTCGGGGTAGCGCCATCGGGATTCCTGATTGTCCATGGCGATTGAACCCGAAAGGCGGCCTGAAAATATGTCTCCGGGCTGGACGAGTTTCGGAGCATGAGTATCCCTGTCCATGGTCTGACTGTCACGCCCGTGGTCAGTTTGCCACAGGAAAGGGTAATGGTCTTCGTTCTGAGAGGATTGTCCATGGCCTCCTGCACGGGCGGCAAGGCCGCCACGCCGATCCCGGCGGTGCTTCCCGCTGCCACAATCACCACGTAATCGTGATAAAAACGGTTCTGCTTCTTAGACAGCAGGTTCCGCATGGCGTGACATGAAGCGATGCTCGGCAAAAACCAGAATGTGTGCGAGAGGACATTCAGCAATCGGACGTCCGAGAAAGGCATCGGAGGCTTCTGTGCGCCAAGTTTCAGGTTGTCCACACTGGTCGGCATAAATGCGCCACGGATCAGGTCGAGCCACTTCTGAACTTCGTCCGCATACCTGAATTTTGCCTGTTCCCCGACCCCTTCGGCGGAGAAAAAGACATTCAGATCAAATTCATTGAACTCACCCTGCAGGGCGATTTCCCGGATCGCGTCCGGTAACTGGTAGGTCAGCAGCACCATGCGGGGCAGTGAGGCGTAGGGATTGTCCGGGCCTTGCCATTCATGCTTTGCCCGCTGTTCATCTGAATAGGTCCAGTTGAATATCTGCTCCTCGATGAACTCGCCTGATGCAATCGCCCGGAATGGCGTGCCGGACAGATAGAGATACCCGTCCGTTGTGATGGGCATGATGTCCTCATCGAAGTCTTCGATACCCGCGCCCTCAGCAAACTCGACTTCCTTCCTGTCCTCAGACTCGAACAGCTCCTTCGCGTTCTCCCGCCATGCGCCGTAGTGGTATTCGTCCAGAATGACGCAATCCCAGTGAGTGGTATGTACCCATTCATTCCTGGTCTTGATCCCGCCAGTACTCGGATTTCTGCCCAGGTAGTCCTGAAACGACCCAAAGCAGACGAAGGGCTTTTTCTTGTCGGCGTGCTCATACGAAAGGCCGCCAGGCCTGATGAACTGCCAGCCCTTGAAATCCACGTGGCACTTCAAGTCCTCTTCCCATGCGCTCTGCACAGCCGGCTTGAAGGTCATGACGAGCACCTTTCGCCAGCCCATTTTCAATGCCAATTGATAGGCGGCGAAGGTCTTACCGAACCGCATCTTGGCATTCCAGAGGAAGTGCGGCGGCTTGTTGTGGTTTTCCTTGCGGAAGCTCTTGAAGTACGCAGCTGTCTTCACGACTGCCGCTTCCTGCTCCGGCCTCATCCTGAAATCGAGTGAACGGTTCTCCTCATTCAGTTGGCCGTCCCTGACGGCGATGACCGCGGCCTTGACCTGTGCGACCGTGCAACGGAACCATTCTCCATCCGGATTCTTTACTCCATTGATCCGGAGCATCCGGTGAACGTCGCGGTCGGTGAACACTGTACCATCATTTCGCATGGCCGGTTCTTCCAGGACAATCTGATAGGGCGGTTTACCGGGTCGCAGAATGGGGTACTGCTGCGCCACCCGGCTCTGCACGTCCAAAGTAGTGTACCCCACCTTGAGCAGTCCTGCGTATTGCGGATTGGTATCCTCATAGGCGTAAATGGTGGGCCGGGATGCCGGGCGCGGTGGGAAGAAGTCATTACTCATGGCCGTGTTCCTCCTGGGCCGCCTCGATCAGCATGCGTTCTTTCTCGACCTCCAGGCGGAGCTGCTCCTCCGTCGGAAGGCACAGCATATATTTGGATGCGAAGATCTGCCTGCGGTCTTTCAGCACCGAATAGCGCGCCACGGTTTCATTTTTCTCCGTGCAGAGGATAAGGCCAATGGTGGGATTGTCATCCGGCGCAACGAAAAGGCCGTCGTACATGCGCACATAGCCATCCATCTGTCCGACATCCGCATGCGTCAGCTCGCCCACCTTCAGGTCGATCAGCAGATAGAATTTCAGGCGACAGTGATAAAAGACCAGATCAATATAGCGGTCCTGTTCCTCAATGCGGATATGCTTTTGTCGGGCGACAAAGGCGAAGCCGTTGCCCAATTCCAGGAGGAACCGCTGCAAGTGGGTGATGATCGCCCGTTCCAGATTTGATTCATGGAGCATTGCCACGTCCGGCAACCCCAAAAACTCCAGGACGTACGGATTCTTCAGTTCATCGGCGGCCGTCGCCGGAATTGGCAGACGCCGTCCTTCCGTCAGCATTTTCTCAGGCTTGCGGCTCTTTGAGATGCGCTCGTAATAGTATGATTGAATCTGCCGCTCCAGCGTGCGCTTGTCCCAACCGCCCGCGACAGCTTCCCGCTCATAGAAATCCCGAGCTTCTGAGTTCTCTACCCGCATCAGGGCGCGGTAATGCGACCAGGAAAGTTGTGGCGAAAAACCCTCGGGAAATTCCCTCCCCGTTGGGGAGGAAATCAGGGCAACTGAAGATTCTCCACCCAATGGGTGGGGAATTCGATGACGATCCGCGAAAGCAAGATAGAACTGCCTGAAATACCACAGATTTGTGACAGAAAATCCTTTCCCATACCGATCCGTCAATTGCTTTGACAGAGTCTCCACCACCTTCTCACCGTATTCCGCCCGCCCCTTGCCGCGCTGGATTTCCTCCACGATCTCCCTGCCTATCAGCCAGTATGCCAGCACCATGTTCGTGTTGACCGCGCGGACGACGTTTCCCCGCGCCTGATCGAGGATCGAAACCACCCGGTCGAAGAGCGCATCCGGTTTCACTGCCGGCGCCTGCTTCTTGCCTTTACTCATCATTTGCCTCCATCGGCCCCCGTCAATCTCTTCGCCGGTTTGGGCGGAGGCAGGAAGTTCTCGCCGGTGACCACCTTTCGCCCGGTCTTACGTTCCAATTCCTTGCGCGCCTTCTTTGCAATACCGCCGCCCTTGCGGCCGGCTTCGGCATTTTCAGTCATGCCGGTTGCCTCGACGCTTTCGGCAATCTGGCGCGAGGACAGCTCGGCCAGCGCGGTGAAGATCAATTCCGCCTCGCTCATGTGGTCGCGCAGGTTTTGGTTCTTCAATCGCTTTATTTGCTTGTGCTCCTTGACCGAGATGCCGCTCCATTCCTGATGGATGATGTTGGTCAGAATGGCGTATTCATCCTCGCCCCTGATGTCGTGCGTCTTCCAGTAGTCGGTCAGCTTGTTGCGGGTCTCCTGGCCCATCATCCGCTGTTGAATCCACTTATCACTGCGTCCGTGCTGCCGCCAGTATTCGCGCGCGCGGTCAATCGAGCGGGCCGGGTCGCCCATGTCCTGGATGCGCTCGTAGCCGACCCTGGCCAGCCAAAGCTTGATCGGCTCCGCCTTGGGGCTGGGGACAGACTGGATAAGGCGCAGTAGGGTTTCCGTATCGGCTGTGTCGGTAAGGCGCATCTTCCCGTCTTCCGCAACCATTTTCAACTGGTGACAATTTGTCACCGTTTGACTGCCTTCTGCCTTCAACCGCTCTTTCAGCTTATTCCAGTATTTCCGGGCAGTCTGATAATCCGGCTGCTGAAGCAGCGCCGCGATAATATCCACGACAGAGAAATACCATGTCTCGGCTTTCTCGTCATAAAACCGGCGTATTTTAAAATTCTCAAAAACCGCCAAAGTTTTCTCGTCTTTCATAAACGTCCCTTTCATTAACTGCAAATATTGCGCATATGAACAGATACTGCTTCTGTTTCTTCAAGCCGCCTGCAATGGCCTCCCGCTCGTAGAAATCCCGCGCTTCTGCATTCTCCACCCGCATCAGGGCACGGTAATGCGACCAGGATAGCTGCGGTGAGAAAGCTCGCGGGAATTGGCTGCCCGGCGGGGAGACTTTCTCCGCTGGCAACGATTCTCTTCCCGCTGGGGAGAGTTTCGGGGAGCAGGGCAATTCTCTTCCCAATGGGGAGAGAATTGTTATCCGATCGTCATAGGTCATGTAAAACTGACGGAAATTCCACAGGACTGGCGCGGAAAAACCTTTGCCATACCGTTCCGTTAATTGCTTTGACAGAGTCTCCACCACCTTCTCGCCGTATTCCGCCCGCCCCTTGCCGCGCTGGATTTCCTCCACGATCTCTCGCCCAATCAGCCAGTACGCCAGCACCATGTTCGTGTTGACCGCGCGGACGACGTTCCCCCGTGCCTGATCGAGAATCGAAACCACCCGGTCGAAGAGCGCGTCCGGTTTCACTGCCGGCGACGGCCTCTTGACTTTACTCATTGCTTGCCTCCATGGGGCGGATTTTCGATTCGATGAAGGTGATCTCGCCCTTTGTCAGACCGTAACGTTTGTAGAGCATGTCGTCAGTCCAACGTTTGGTCATGTCTAAGATGGGAATGAAAGCGTATGTGTCCTTCGTAATCCCATGGGAATACATGAATAAGGACATCAGGAAACGAAAGAAGCGTGTTTTCATATAGGCGAGCAAGTTTCGAGCCTGTGCTTCTGTAGAGTAACTTCCGATCACCAAGTAGGTTTCCGTGCAGACAGTACCAGGGAGCAAGACAACGGTCTTTGCGAGCACCCTACGTGCACCGTCTGTGCCGGGATTGCCGGCATGCTCGTGGCCAGAGCGAGACGAAATGACCTTCCACTTGTCAATCATCTCAACCCCGGCGGTGATGTCCTTTCTTTTGTACGGGCCTTCGCCTTTCTGCCAGTGCAATACGATGTCACCGGTCTTCTGTGGCTTGACATAGGTACGCAGTCCGAAGGGCTTATAGGCTGAAACTTGAGAGTTCATTCGTTTCTCATCTCTCGCCAGCACTTTTCTGATGATAGGAACCGCCTGACCGTGTCTGATGAAAATACTAAACTCATTGAGGTGCCTTGTAGAGACAGCTTCGACGCCATTGTGCATATTTACTACTTCACACAGGCCTCTGGAATCTCTTTCCCACAGGAAGTAGCAGATGCCGCCCGCGACACTTACACCAGGAAAGACTTCCGAGGAGTCCTCAAAATCCACGATCTTGCGGATGCGGTCATCGTTAAGCATCTCGCTGCGAAACTCGTCTAACCCCTTGCCGCCTCCGAACCAGCGCGAGGGGATAATCATGGTCAGATAGCGAGGATTAAGTTTCTTGGCCTGTTGAACAAACTTCTGGTAGATGGGTGAGGCGCTTCGCCCGAAGCCGCCATCGCTCAACTGATACGGTGGATTGCCTATGATGACATCGAATTTCATTTTGAATATCTCCTCCGGATTTTTGGTGTGAATAATTTGATAGGCGTGGGTCTCCAGTTCCGAACCCCGGCCAAAGTTTTCCTCGTTAGCCCCGCAGAACGTACATCGGCCGTTCTCCCAGGCATGCTCAGTCCGCTCAAAGCAGATATTCCCCTGCGGGGTATCGAAGGCCTCGCAGACGGAGTATTTCCCGTTCGCGGTCCTGGAGCAGTACACTGACCGGCGTGAGAGCAGGGCGGTCAGTTCCGTGATGGCGAGGCCGTAGAGCTGGTTCCGGAAGATGTGGTTTATCCGCTTCTGGCGGTTGGGGATCTGCTTTTCCAGCCCTTTGTCAAGGCGTCTTGCGATCTCGCGCAGGAATACGCCGGACTTGCATCCCGGATCGAGGAACGTGGCGTCCGGGTCGCTCCAGAGGTCCGCCGGAAAGAGGTCGAGAATCCGGTTCACCAGTTGCGGCGGCGTGAATACTTCGTCGCTGCTCAGGTTGGCAATGCAGGTCAGCACATCCGGGTTGTAGCTATTGTTGCTGAACACGGGCTATCTCCATGAAATGGACGGGCGGATACTCCTTCTCAGGAGTGGGTATGAATACGTCTTCCCCAAGATCGGAGAAGAGCGGCAGCTCCTTCATGCCCTCGTGCTCCAGTAATCCGTGGAACGTGAAGTCGCGCCGCTTGAGCATGCTGCCGTTGAGCGGCGACCATTCCGAAAAGATGATGTATCCTGGCTTTCCTCCCACAGTCTTTAGCGTCAGGGCATCGCCCCAGATGATGTTGCGCTCCAGAATGAACCGGACCGCCTCCCGGCACTTGTCCTTCGCCCGGTTCCTGAAAAGCCGTGAGTAGAAATCGCAGTCAAACACGCTGTAAAGCCGATGCCTGCACTGACGGACGTTGTCCTCCAGAATGTCAATACCATAGACCGAGGACACCGCCAGTATCGCATAACGCTCAAAATCCAGTTGCGACTTGGCGTAGCGCTTTTCCACTACGGCCAGCTTCCGTTCCAGGATTACAGTCAGGAAGTTTCCGTTACCGCAAGCCGGTTCAAGAAAACGGGACTCGATGCGTTCCGTTTCCTGCTTCACAAGATCGAGCATGGCGTTGACCTCACGCCTGCCGGTCAACACCTCGCCATGATCCGCAACCCGTTTCCTGGATATAACTTGCGATTCCATCAGGTGCTTTATTTTATCACAATAAGAAGTAAATGAGGATTTTTTTGGGCCGTCAGGCAGAACTTTATTATATAGACGTAGCTTTAGGATAAAATCTACTTCCATATTGTTGGATGTCCGCCAATAAAATATGTTGTATCCAAGTCCTAAGGCGCTGTTTATTGCCATAGAGGGGATGCGTCAGGATATTACAGACAGAATTCAAAATCTTGACGGATTTTCCCAACATACCAATCAACGACACGAAAAAACAGAAAAAAAGTCTATCCAATGAAAGTGATATGCAAACTTTCATACAGGAGAAACCTACCAAAGTTGCCGTCCTGCCTAAAGTGGTTCAAATGGCAAAAAAGCTTTTGTAAAGACGTTACTTACGGCAAGAAAGCCGGCATGTTCAATGTCACTGCATTAACCTTTTTACTTCCTTAATTTTTACTTCTCTGCTCCTCAATAAGTTCCTTCTTCAAACCGTTAGTAATTGTTGGCAAGATACTTGCTATATTCTATTCGCGGACGGGATATGGATCACTGAATGATAAAAACTTTGACTGCTATAATGTATAAGTGTTGTGCTTTATTATGGACAAGTTAAACCGGTTAGAGGGATTGAACTGCTAAGGAGGAATGCAATTGCTACAGACAAATACAGAGGCAACGGTCGATCCATCTGAACAATATCGTTATGATGTATTAAAGCGCAATATCGAGACGCATCGCATTGTCAGAGACAAATTTTCTATTCCAACGTCTGACATGGCGTTACGACGCGTTGCAGAAAAATATGTTAAACCACAATGGGCAACTGGAAGCATCAGCAGCGTAGATGCACTTTTCATTTATGACATGGTAAGGTGCGTTCTTCCTGACACTGTTGTGGAAATTGGCACTGCATCCGGCGGTTCAACAACGGTGCTGCTCTTGTCACTGTCTGACAATGGCGTTCCGCTTGTTAACGGGCCCGGAAGGCGGGCTGTCCACACCTTTGATATCAGCACTCATTGTTATTTTGATATGAGTTGGCCAGTTGGTTCTGCAGTATACGAATTAGTTCCTCAATTATCCGGCGGGGTTGAATTCCATAAAGGAAAGACAGCCGTTGATGCTGCAAAAATGTTTCCCGGGAAATCAATATCACTTGCGCTCATAGATGCCAATCATCGCCATCCATGGCCGACTACAGACTTGATCTGCCTACTCCCGATCTTAAAGCCAGGGGCGTGGGTTATTTTGCATGATATCAATCTTCCTGCCCTCGCAGTTGCCCACGAGCAACGCACAGGGACATCAGTGGATTGGCACGATCATGGCCCCAAGCTGCTATATGAAAACTGGCCATTTGAAAAAGTATGCGGTGTTAATGAAGGGAACAATATTGGGGCGATTCAAATACCTCATCATGAAAGATTGAGATCAGATGACATTAAAAAAATTGTTGATATACCATGGGAATCTAACATCGAGGAATCTTCACGGAGTGTTCTCGATGATTTTATGATCAATTTCTTATGAACGGTCATGAGCCTCTGGCTAACCAAGGTTTATGAAATCGTCATTCCCGCGCAAGCTGGAATCCAGACCGGTGGCTTGACTCCGGATTCCAGGTTCCGTGGTAATGACAGGTATACAGAAGCATTTTGGGATGATGCATCTGAAATATAATTCTTTGTGTCCTTTGTGCCTTTGTGGTAAATAACATGGATTTTCAGGTGAAAGCCGGGTCTGCTATTTTCAGCAGAGCTAAATTAGGAGATATAATGATTGACAAACGTCCGATTGTAGTAATTCTTGGTATGCATAGGAGCGGAACTTCCCTCCTGACCAATTTGTTAAAAGTGCTTAATGTCGATGTAGGTAATGATCTCCTTCCTGCTGACCAATGGAATGCTGCCGGATACTTTGAATTAACCGGGATATATAAAACCCAGGACGCAATCCTTGAGAAGTTAAATCGGAGATGGGATACATTAAATGGGGTTTTGGCTTTTCCAGACAATTGGGTCAATCTTCCTGAAATTTCTCCATTGAAGGACCATCTCGCAGGTCTATTAACGACAGAACTGGGCAAAACAGAAAACCTCTGGTGTTTCAAAGACCCTCGGACGGCTACGTTATTGCCGATGTGGACTGAAATATTTAATAGGTTAAATTTATTTCCCATTTATATCCTGGCCATTAGAAATCCTTTGGAAATTGCCGCATCTTTAAAGAAGAGAAATGGATTTTCAAATCTTCATTCGCAGTTGTTATGGCTGAAAACCAACTTAGATGCATTAAGTTATGCGGGGGATAAAATAAGGCTGGTAGTCGAATATGAAAAGTGGTTCACAAAACGTGAACAACAGAGCGAAGCTGTTTATGAGGTTCTTGCACCATACATTCCTGCTATTAGAAGAGACGAATTGTTTCAAATCTGTGGATCTGTTATAAAGGCTGAACTTTATCACGAAAAGACCGGCAGCGAAGGGGCACTTCTGCCTTGTGTATCAGAACTTTACAGTCATTTAACCCTTGCGGCAGATCAGGGGAAATTACCTCAGGATACAATGAACGTCCTCGGTGCGGTGCAGAAGCAGATGGATATCTTAAGCTGGTGGGGAGCGGAGTTTATAAAAAAATCAGAAGCAGCAGATCATAATCCCGACCAGGATTTGAAAAAACAAAAAATAAGTAACGCTACATGTTCGTCATCAACAGTCAAGGGGGGTGACTATCCGCCCCTTCCTGTTATCACAAAATCAGATAATAAGACAAAGGCCCGTATCTGCATCGTGAGTAGTGAATTCATAGGACCGTACCGAAATGGCGGGATAGGAACAGCGAACACTTCTCTTGGTGTCGCCCTGGCAGATGCGGGTCATGATGTGACATTCCTGTTTACGCGCGGCAATGTGTGTGAAAACAAGACAATGGATTATTGGATATCTCATTATAAGAAAAAAGGGATCAGGTTTGTTCCACTGCCTGACCGTACAGCCCCTTCAGAAAAATCTCCTTCGTATTTGGTGACCGCGTACGACGTGTATTCATGGTTAAGGAATAACGAGATATTTGACGTCATTCATTTCCATGAGATGGGCGGTATGTCCTATTATGTTTCGTTGGCAAAACGACAAGGGCTTGCATTTACTGATTCAATAATTTGTGTAGGTAATCACAGCTCTACTCTCTGGATACGGGAGGCAAATTCAGAAGATATAACAAATTTATACGACGTAGAAATTGATTTTATTGAAAGACAGAGTGTTTTGCTGGCAGATATTTCATGGAGCCCCAGTCAGTATTTGTTCCAATGGATGAAATCGAAAGGATGGGAGCTGCCGGATAACTGTTATGTTCAACCCTATATCCTGCCCCGTTCGGCCAGACTGGCTATAGACTATAACCATACAGGAAAAAAGGAAATTAATGAGTTTGTATTTTTTGGTCGCCTCGAAACCCGCAAGGGAGTAGTGCTGTTTTGTGATGCCATAGACCGCCTGACAAGTGACAAGATATCTGAAATTAAGATAACTTTTCTTGGTCGTCATGCAATAGTAGATGGACAAAAAAGCGAAGATTACATTAAGATCCGTGCAAGGAAATGGCCATGGAAGTGGCAGATTATAAGTAATTACGACCAACCGGAAGCTATTAAGTATCTGCAGGAAGATGGTCGTCTTGCCGTCATGGCATCTCCGGTTGATAATTCACCGAATACAGTTTATGAATGTCTCGGTGCCCGGATTCCCTTCATTGCCTGTAATGCGGGAGGCATTCCTGAGTTAATAGCTAAAGAAGATGTGGAGTCTGCATGTTTTCCGTACAATGCCCATGCAATGGCGGAAAGACTTCGCAAGGTTTTAATTGAAGGGATTGACGTAGCACGTCCGGCAATAGATTTTTATGAGAACGAAAGGATATGGATTTCTTTTCACGAGAATCTCATTCACCAAAAAAGAGAGTTGCGAAATGATCCGCCGGAGATTCAGCTGTCTGCCCAGCCCTTCATTAGCGTCTGTTTGACGCATTTTAACAGGGATAAGCTATTAAGACAGGCACTCGATTCTTTGAGGTCCCAGATATATCCTTATTTTGAAGTTATTTTGGTAGATGATGGTAGTACATCAGATACGAGTATTTCTTATTTAAAGTCATTAGAACCTGAGTTCAGAAAAAGAAATTGGAAACTCATCTACCAGGATAACAGATATCTTGGAAAGGCGCGCAATACTGGTGCAGGATATGCACGCGGTGATTATATCCTGTTCATGGACGATGATAATTATGCCAAACCTCATGAACTGTCAACATTTGTTAAAGTGGCCCAAAAGACCAATGCTGACATTCTCACATCGTTTATGGATATCTTTGCAGGCGATGGGCCGCCTGATATGCAATCAACGTCTTATGAAAGATGGTTGTACACCGGAGGAGATGCCGCCAGCGGGGTCTTAAAAAATGTATTTGGTGACGCCAACGCACTGATCCGCAGGGATGCCTTCTTTGCTTTGGGTGGATTTACCGGGGATTATGGGGTTACTCATGAGGACTGGGAGTTTTTTGCAAAGGCTGTTCTGACGGGATACCGTCTTGAAGTTATTCCAGAGGCCCTCTTCTGGTATCGCCTTTCGTCTGATAGCATGATAAGAACCACAAACGGTTATAAGAATAGGATGCGTCATATGAGGCCATATTTGAGCAATATTGACCCAAAACTGAGAAATATAGTATTGCTCCTTCATGGTCAGAACATAAGAATTCTGGAATCATACAGGCTTGAACAGGGCAGGAAAAATGCTGTGAATGGCGCTAAACATTTACTTAAAGTAGGTGAGAAGCTTTATACAGAAGGCAGGACAAGGGATGCCATAGAAGTGTTTATGAGGCTCACCGAGATTGTGCCGGAGAATCCTGATTGCTGGAATAATCTGGCAGTTGCCCTGTATTCTTTTGGGATGCGAGACAACTCATTGAAATGTTTTGAAAAGGCCATTGCGATAGACCCTGGATATCAGAGCAGCATAGAAAATCTAAAGATTCTTCAGGAGGCTGTTACATAATAATCCTCTGGACGGGGCGAACGCCTTTTCAAACGATCCAGGCTGTTAAACCAGGGTTGCGCCCTCAGCCAGGCCGGGCCGTGCGAGCTCACTGATCCACCTCAGTATCTCATCATTCAACAGAATATCCGCTCAATTGGTGTTGAAGGATCCGCATAGTGTGCGTACCACAGATCAATGACGTCAATGTCGAGACGTAGGAGACTTGCGGCCAGCGCTTTACGTACATACTGCGGTTTGCCATTGATCTTGAGCGAGAACCCCAGCCTGTAGGCAGGTCCGCACCTGTCTCGTTATAGAGGATTTTTTTGGGGTGTCAAAGCAGAACTCTTTTATGCAGACGTAGCTTATGGTTACCTACTCTGTATAGCGCAGGACTTTGATGACTACTCAAGAGAGATCAGGGGGCTGTGCAGCTCGTACTCTGAAAATCATATTATTACTGGCAGACACTCCGGAGAGTTATTCTTCTTGCGATTGACAAGTTGTCCCGTGAGGATAAGATTCACATTGAAAAAGGAGGAAGAGATTATGTTTTATCGCGATAAGATTATAGGATTAGACGAAAGCCCATATCGTAACAGAATCTTAACAATTCCGTAGTAATCCGGTAACAGTTACAATTTAGAATTCCTTACAAGATGAAAAGGGGTGAGGAAAGGGCCCTGCAGAGCCAACTGTAGAGTATTTCAAGAAGGAGTATGAGTCGAGACATGCAGAAAATAAATAACAATCAATTAAAGGAGGAAAAAAGAAAGATGGTAAAATTTGCAAAACTAATACTGACACCGGCTGTAATAATAGCACTGGCGACAACGTCGTTTGCCGATTTCAGGCTGGGTGATGAGACAAAGGGGTTAAAGGTCAGGATAAGCGATGATACAGACATCAACATCAGGGTGCGCATGCAGCCAAGACTGGATATTGGGGATCTTGTAAAGAACGAAGCAGGAACTGCCTATGAATCTGAAATTGACAATTATCTCAGAAGAATCCGTCTTGAACTTAGTGGAAACATGACAAAGGAACTGAAGTATAACCTTGTATATGAGGCAGATAAAAATGGGAAAATTGCTTCGAGTGGTTCACCGGCTAATGAGGTGAAGATACAGCTTGCCAATATTGATTACAAGTTTGATGACTTGTTTGACGTAAGGTTCGGTAAGGCAAAACTGCCTTACTCGAGGGTTTCTTTAACATCATCTTCAAAACAGCTCGTTGTTGAGAGGCCTGTTTCAACAGAGGCTGCAAAAAGACTTTTTGATGATTACTACCAGTCACATCTGTTGTTTTCCGGTAAGGCATCTGAAGGCCTTTTTGTCTATAACGTTGCTATCGCAGATGGTTGGGAGCCGAATTCGACAATATCAGGTTTAACTGTTGTTCACAAATCGGGTCCTCTGTATGTTGCAAGGTTTGAAGTCTCTCCTCCGGGCTGGGCAGAGGCAAGCCAGAGCGATGCACACCTTGGCAAGGGGAAACACCTCACAATTGGGGCAAACTATGCTACCCAAAAAGGGATTGAGTATAAGACTACTGATTATGAAGAGGACAGGACCCTTACAGGACTGGATATCTCCGTACACCTGGAAGGGTTTACAGGACAGTTTGAGTATAACGCCTGGAAGCAGGAATCTACAGATCCCGCCAAAGGTAACATAGAGCCGAAGGGGTGGTACATTCAGGCAGGCTATCTGATTCCTGATATTGACATAGAACCTGTTGCAAGATATGAGGTATATGACCAGGACTCAAACAGCAGTGATAAGCAGGAGAAGACTACTACTGTCGGCGTCAACTGGTATCTGAAAGGTCACAGCATGAAGATTGGTTTGAACCGTGCCAGCACAAAGTATGACAGCGGCGCCAGCGGCTGGCTTACTAATGCAGATACAAAGGACACATATCAGCTTCAGGCACAGTTGTACTTCTAAATACTTAACATTTTGCTTACAATCTTGTAAGATGATTGTGCATTTATGACAAATGGAGGAATAATGAAAAGGATTTTATCAGGTGTCGTATCCGTACTCTTTGTTTCATCAATAGCGTCTAATGCCTATTCTGCAGTAACGGTAAAAGTAGACGGTTCATCCACAGTTTATCCGATTACTGAGGCGGTTGCTGAGGAGTTTCAGGGGGCGGAAAAGGGAAAGACGCGCGTTACTGTGGGGATATCCGGCACTGGTGGTGGATTTAAGAAGTTGTGTAATGGTGAGACTGATATTGCGGATGCCTCAAGGCCCATCAAACCTTCTGAGGTTGATCTATGCAGGAAGAAAGGTGTTGAGTACATTGAACTGCCGGTTGCATATGACGGCCTCGCCATAATGGTAAACCCAAAGAATAACTGGGTTTCTCATACTACTGTTAATGAGTTGAAGAAGTTATGGGAACCTGCTGCTCAGGGGAAGATAAAAAAATGGAACCAGATACGTCCCAACTGGCCGGACAAGGAGGTCCATCTTTTCGGGGCTGGAGTGGATTCTGGTACGTATGACTATTTTACAGAGGCCATTGTTGGAAAGGAACATGCAAGCCGTGGTGACTATACTTCCAGTGAAGATGACAATGTCCTTGTGCAGGGAATTGCAACGGATGTCCTTGCACTGGGGTTTGCCGGTGTGGCATACTATGAGAACAATAAAGAGAGCCTTAAACTTGTGCCTGTAGATGATGAAAATCCTTCAAATGGCAAAGGATCTGTACTCCCGACATATGATAATGTAGTAAAAGGTTTCTATCAGCCTTTGTCAAGACCACTGTTTATATACGTTAATAAGAATTCTGCTGAACGGCCTGAAGTTAAGAGGTTTGTTGAATATTATATGAAGAATGCAGGACAGCTTACCAGAGAGGTCGGATACATTGCCCTCCCGGACAAGGCGTATGGACTTGCGTTAAAACGCTTTGCTGACCGCCGGACAGGTTCAATATTTGGTGGACATGGCTCTCAGGTAGGGGTGAAGATTGAAGAACTTTTACAAAAGGAATAGTTTGAGAGCGTTTTGAATGTCTAAGCAAGTCAGAAGAGTAAAGGAAAGACTTATCGAGGGGGCGCTGCTATTGAGCGCCCTCTTTTCAATTTTTGTTACTGCAGGGATTATTGCAGTCCTCTTTTTTGAGACCTTTGAGTTTTTCAAAGAGGTTTCCATTATAGAGTTTCTTACTGACACTCAGTGGACGCCCTTGTTTGCTGATAAACACTTTGGCATCCTGCCGCTTTTTGCCGGTACATTGCTTACTACTATCATAGCAGTTGCAGTCGCCATTCCTATTGGTCTTACGAGCGCGATATATTTGAGTGAGTATGCCTCAGACAGGGTAAGGACCATGGTGAAGCCTGCTCTGGAAATCCTCGCTGCGGTACCGACTGTGGTCTATGGCTATTTTGCCCTGCTTCTGGTGACACCCGTCCTTCAAAAAATCTTCCCGGACCTCTCAGGCTTCAATGCCTTGAGTCCCGGGATTGTAATGGGGATCATGATAATTCCAATTATCTCATCCCTGAGCGAGGATGCTATGCATGCAGTTCCGATGGGGCTTCGGGAAGGGGCATATGCCCTTGGTTCCACAAGACTGCAGGTTGCAACACGCGTAGTTGTGCCTGCTGCATTTTCAGGTATTGCCGCATCTTTCATTCTTGGAATATCAAGGGCAGTAGGAGAGACAATGGTGGTTGCGATAGCAGCAGGTCAGCAGCCGAGACTCACGATGAATCCATTTGTTCCGGTTGAAACAGTTACAGCTTATATAGTGCAGGTAAGCCTTGGTGATACACCGACCGGGACGATTGAGTACAGGACTATCTTTGCAGTCGGTATAAGCCTGTTTGTAGTAACATTCGGGTTGAATATGGTAAGCTATTGGTTTAGAAAAAGATTCAGAGAAGAATATTGAGACGATTTCAATAAATGTCTAAAGCCATTTCTTACGTTCCGGTTAATGCTATTTAGGAAAAGATGAATAGAAAAGTATTGAGTAAATGGTTTGACAAGTCCTTTTATGTCGTAGGATTTATTGCTACCCTGATAGGGCTGGCAATTCTTGTAGTGCTCATCCTCGACATCGCAATTGACGGTGCCGGAAGGCTTGGCTGGCAGTTTTTTACAAGCTATCCTTCCAGGAGGCCGGAGGCTGCAGGGATACTCTCTGCATGGGTTGGCACTGTCTGGATTATGGTGATAACAGGGCTTCTTGCTATACCGCTTGGTATAATGGCGGCCGTGCATCTGGAGGAATACGGCAAAAAGAGCTGGCTGACAAATCTTATAGAAATCAATATTGCCAATCTGGCCGGGGTACCCTCTATTATATACGGTTTATTGGGGCTCGGCCTTTTTGTAAGGGCCTTGTCTCTTGAGAGGAGTGTTATATCAGGGGCTGCAACCCTTGCCATACTTGTTCTGCCTATAGTGATACTATCTACGCGTGAGGCGCTGAGGGCCATACCGTTTTCCATCAGAGAGGCATCATATGCCCTTGGGGCTACGAAGTGGCAGACGATAAGGCATCAGGTGCTGCCTGCTGCCCTTCCAGGTATAATGACAGGGATAATCCTTGCGATGTCGAGGGCAGTCGGTGAAACTGCGCCACTTATTACAATTGGGGCTCTCACATACGTTGCATTTCTGCCAACGAGCCCCATATCTTTGGAATTTCCTTATATAAGTTTCCAGGGACTGTTTGATCCCTTTACAGTGCTCCCTATACAGATATTCAACTGGGTATCGAGGCCGCAGAAGGGCTTTTTTGCTAATGCGGCTGCTGGTATAATAGTTTTATTGATAATAACGTTTCTTATGAATGCTATTGCAGTCTGGATCAGGCATAAACATTCGAAGAAGATAAGATGGTGAAATATTATGGCCTTTAAAGTGAGAGAAGTAAGCGCATGGTATGGGGAAAAACATGCGTTAAAAAATGTAAACTTTGAAATACCCGAGAAGTCCGTCACCGCCATTATTGGTCCATCCGGATGTGGTAAGAGCACCTTCATCAGGTGCCTTAACAGGATGAATGACCTTGTCCCGATGTTCCGGGTAAGTGGAGATATCTTATATAACGGAACAAACATATATTCAAAGAATCTCGATATCACAGAACTCAGAAGGCGAATAGGGATGGTATTTCAAAAACCCAACCCTTTTCCAAAGAGTATATTTGATAATGTCTCATACGGCTTGCGCATTCAGGGTATACACAGGAAGAGTGTTCTTGACGGGGTCGTGGAAGAGAGCCTTAAAAAGGCTGCACTGTGGGATGAGGTAAAGGACAGGCTCAGTGCAAGTGCGCTTGCCCTGTCCGGGGGACAGCAACAGAGGTTGTGCATTGCAAGGGCAATCGCAACGGAGCCGGAGGTAATCCTGTTTGATGAGCCCTGCTCTGCCCTTGATCCCATTGCAACAGCGAAGGTGGAAGACCTGATAATGGCGTTAAAGCAATACTATACCGTTGTTATTGTGACTCACAATATGCAGCAGGCGGCGCGTGTATCAGACATGACTGGATTTTTTATGATGGGTGAGTTGATAGAGTTTGACGATACAAGGCAGATATTTACTGCGCCGTCTAACAAGATGACGGAAGATTATATAACCGGAAGATTCGGATAGGAGGCTGCATGACACGGGAGGCATATCATAAGGCGTTAAAGAATGTTCAGGATGATGTTATGACAATGGCCGGCATGGTGAGTAAGGCACTGTCCGATTCTATGGAGGCACTGAAGCGCCGGGATTTTGAGTCTTCAAAGAGGATTATTGATGAAGATAACATTATAAACAGGAAGAGGTTTGACATAGAAGAAAAGTGCCTCCTTCTTATTGCCACGCAACAGCCTATGGCCGTAGACCTCAGGGTACTGGCAGCAGTTATTAACATAATTACAGATCTTGAGCGAATTGGTGACCATGCTGAGGGAATTGCCAAGATCAACATCTCCATAGGAGAAGAGCCTCTGGTAAAGCCGCTCAGAGACATACCACAGATGAGCGAGCTCGGGCTTTCCATGCTTGACAGGTGCATGAAGGCATTTCTGAACCGGGATTTAGATGCAGCAAGAAAAGTATGTCATGACGACGATGAGGTGGATGCCCTCTATGACCAGACCTACAGGGAATTACTACTTGTCATGATAGAAAATCCGAGGACCATCCAGGGGGCCACATATCTGATTTGGGCTGCACACAACCTTGAAAGGATCGCAGACCGGGTTACCAACATTGCCGAACGCGTGGTCTTCATGGTGACAGGCAAGATGGAAGAGATGAATATATCAAAATATTAGTAGGATGACGGGAGGCGGGTCATTATTTATTTCTGCCGATTCTATCCATCACCGCTTTCCATATTTCCGCAAGGCCCAGACGTTCTGCCCACTCTGAGATGTACCCATAATCAATCTCATCTCTACTGACCTTCAGGATACCTGTAATATCTCTGAGATGTTTTTCGGAGCTCCCTTCTCTGTAATATTCCATCTTTTTTATAATTACATCTTCAGGCGCAGCAAAATTTGCCTGAAAAGAGTCTGACGGGTAAATCCGTTTTAACCTTGTAAATCTACTTGTATTGAAGGGGGTATCAACCTTTATAATAATGTCTACCTTAAGACCTGAGGCAGGGTGGATGATATTGAATTGCCCCTTACGCCGGATAGCATCCCTGATCATATCTTCACTGATATAAAACTCCTCCGGCGGAAAGGCTGCAAGAAGACCTGGTATATGTTTTTCCTCCACGGCCGCGACGATATCAATATCATTGGTCAACCGTGGTTCTCCATAGACCATTGCAGCTACTGATCCGGTTACAATGTAAGGAATCTGAAGGTCCTCTAATGTTACTACTATGTCCTGGAGCAGTTCATACGGCTCCATGGCTGAGTCTCCTGGCAACCTCCTTTTGAAGTCTTAAGGTATCCCATTCCGGATGAGTTTTTTCCAGATGTGTCATTAACATTTTGTATGCCGAGACCCACAGACTGAAACCTATTCCAAGCCGCTCAGCCGGGGTCTTGTGTCGCAGTACTTCCGCCATAACGTCATCAATAACTTCAATCTGTCCTGCATCTAATCGCATAATGCACCTCTAAGCAAAAATCTACACTATTTTGCCGGGAAAATCTACCATCCGTAACACGGCTTCGTCTTAATGGATACTTCTTTATCTCAAGAGGCCGGTCAAGTTTATTCCCTGCCTTCCCGAAAAAGAAGCCGTATCACTTCAGGCCTGAACAGGAGCTGTGGCCTGTCTTTTGTTATCGTTAAGCCTGTCTTGAGGAGGGAGTACGCAATGAATATGACGCATTATGTTCTGTTAGCCATTACGGCGGCACTGGTAATTTACATAGTGATGATCTATAACAGCCTTGTCAGCCTGAAACACGGTGTCAAAAAGGCGTGGGCAAACATTGACGTCCTGCTTAGTCAGCGTCATGATGAGCTGCCGAAGCTTGTAGAGACATGCCGCCAGTACATGAAGTACGAGCAGGATACCCTGGAAAAGGTCATCAAGGCGCGTTCACAGGTGGCAGTTGCACAGGAAAAGCAGGATATGCGTGCCCTGGGGGCTGCTGAGACTGATCTGCGTAGAAACCTGGGCCAGATATTCGCTCTGGCGGAATCCTATCCTGGCCTCAAGACTGATGAAGGCTTTCAGCACCTGCAGACACGGATCACTTCCCTGGAAGACGCCATCGCTGACCGCCGTGAGTTCTACAATGAGAGTGTCAATATAAACAATATCCGCATCGAACAATTCCCTGACAGTGTTATTGCCGGCTTCTTTGGCTTTCAGGCCGGACATCTGCTGGAATTTACTGTACATGAGAAAAAGGATGTGGACATCAAGTCGTTGTTTGGGGAGCCTGTCCTGAGGTGACCTCCGATGCCTGATCTGCGTGCTGCCTATGCTGGCCTCATCACCTCTGGGGCGCATCTGATTCTGCTGCTGTTTGCCGTACGTGCCAATAACCGCTATGTCTGGATTGGGACTGTTTCCATAATTTCAGGCATCAGTTTCTTTGCATGGCTGAATGCCAATCGCCGCCGTCTTGCCATTGATGACCATCCCACCGCCCGCGTTGCATCGGCTCCTCAGGGGTATGTTGAACTGACCGGGATCTGCCGTATACCGGCGGGGAACAGTCCGCTCGGCCTCAGGGCAGAGGAACTTGCCCTGGGCGTTGGGCATGCCTGGTTCCGGTACCGTATCGAAGAAAGATCAGGCAACAGGTGGAAGACTGTCAGTACGGGACGGAGTGATCAGGAAATGGTGCTGGACGACGGAACCGGACAGTGCTTTGTAGACCCTGAAGGCGCCGAGATCGTGACCGCCCATAAGCGGGCCTGGTATCAGGGAGACTATCGCTATACCGAATGGTTTATACTTCCCAATGACAAACTGTATGCCATCGGAGAGTTTAAGACAACCGGCGGCGCAGGTTCCGAACCTGTCACGGATGCTGACATGCGTCTGCTTCTGACTGACTGGAAACGGGATCCGTCAGCACTTCTCGCGCGCTTTGACCGTAACAACGACAAACAAATAGATGTCGTCGAGTGGGAAGATGCCAGACAGGCAGCAAGGACAGCGCTGGAGGAGCAGCACTGCGAAGATGAGGCGCAGCCGTCAGTCCACACTATGAGTCGGCCACAGGACGGACGAATGTATCTCATTTCGAATCTGGAACCCGGAAAACTGGCGGGCAGGTACCGGCTCTGGGCCTGGTTTCACCTGACTATTTTCGTATCCGGCGTTGCCGCTGCATCGGGTATAGCCACTGGTTTGATCCCGCTGTAATTTGAAGGCTGGAGCTGAGACACCCGCTTGCTTTCAATTACAATGAATGTGTATCACCTTATCCTGTGACTGATGCCCTGAATGGCCTCTTGTAGCTCCTTTTTTGACATGTTGTCCAGGATTTGAATGAGGCGCAGGCGGCAGGCATGATATTCACTGTCACGTCCCGATGGCAAGTGCAGGAGTTCGGCCGGCGAGAGGTTGAGTGCTTCTGCAAGAAGGGCTATAATGGTTAATGTCGGATCTCCTCTTCCTGCCTCGATATCTTCTATATCCTTAGTGCTTAGACCGGTCTTGGTTCCCAGATCCTCACGGGATAGCAGCATCTGTTTCCGGAATATTTGAAGCTGTTTCCCAAAACGATTTAATAATAGTGCATGTTCACGCATATTATCAAATCAATACAACATATAAGTGGTATTTGTCAACTCACTCTCACACCGCTTATATTGTAGACATTTCCAGCCC
The DNA here is from genome assembly GCA_020851375.1 of Nitrospirota bacterium. Taxonomy (NCBI): domain Bacteria; kingdom Pseudomonadati; phylum Nitrospirota; species Nitrospirota bacterium. The sequence goes on from JADZCV010000025.1 coordinate 25,661, forward strand.
TCACTATTATCGTTCTATTCAAATATCATAGATGTATTGCCAGAATAGGAGATATGGGGATGTCTGCATGTATCGAATAAAAGACAGAAGGTTCATTGGCACAAGGATCAGGGACAGGCGGAAAGAATTGGGGTTTTCACAGGAAAGACTGGCAGAGGCGATAGGAATTACATATCAGCAGCTTCAACGATATGAAAATGGAAGAGGACGTTTGAATACTGACAGGTTGCAGGCCCTGTCGGAAGTGCTTGATGTGCCCATATCTTACCTGTTTGAGGATAAGGGATCGGGAAAATCGGCGATAGGGGAAATTGATGCAATGTACCTTACCCAGGAAGAAAGGGAGTTTGTAGAGATACTGCGGAAGATTAACGATGAGGAATCCAGGAAGGGGCTTAAAGTGTTCATGAAACTTGCGGCAGAGAAGAAGAAGAGGTCATGATACAAAGAGTTTAATCCATGTATCCAATGTATGATGGTGCCAGCTTTACCGGCCGGTAAGAGAGTTTGACCCTTCTCAGATTTTCAAGTCCTGAGTCGCCAAGGGCGTTGATGTATGTATATCCCTCCATTTCCCTGCAGAATTCCCTGAACATGAATTGTGCAAGCCCTTTTATTCCAGGATTTGTGACTTCCAGCAAGACATAAAAAATATCCTTATTCCGTTCAAACCCGAAAATGTACCCCTCTACCCTGTCATTGATTGTTACAACCCGTCCTGTTATTCCGAGTGCTTCAGAATTATTTATCACCTCTCTGTGTGCCAGGAATGAATCTTCAATAATGGCATTATAGTAGGTATCTTTTTCCTTTTTTTGTTTTTCCTCTTTCCATGTATTATAGAGCTCAAGACATTGCACCGCATGTTCTGTTCTGAAGGGTTCATATCTGTATCTGTAATGTTTTTCAAAGTAGTTGCACAATGCCCTCTTTGATTTGTATGGATCACCCTTTAGACCGGACAGGTCTTTACGAAGATAGACGAACTCTGACTCACCGGGTTTAATGCTGAATCCGGTATCAGTGAAGGTTTGTATCCATGCTTCGTCAATGTTTTCAATACGGGAGACAGCCTTGTTGTGATTGATTCCGTCCATGATGCTGAAGACCTCTGTTAGTAGATCTAAGAAAATCCCCCTTAATCCCCCTTTTTCAAAGGGGGAAATTCGATCCTCCCCTTTAGTAAAGGGGGGGAAGGGGGGTTTTGAATGGAGATTTCCTGACGAAATTGGCGGTACAGGCATATATATATAGTCATCATACTTTGCAAATATGCAGAGATGGTCGCTGATAATACCCCAGTGAAAGTTGAAATGGCTGCGCCAGATATAATGGGAAGCGAATGAATAGGCAGACAGCATGGTATTCTGACGGAAAAGGATGCTGTCAATCAGTGGCCTGTCTTCAATAGTCAGCGTATTTAGGCCAAGGGTGGAGAAATTCAATCGAAAATACTCCTAAGTACCCGTCATTCCCGCGGAACCTGTCCCCGCATGATTTAAGCGGGGAGTGGAATCCAGAACCAGGCCTCGGTCTGGATTCCCGCTTACGCGGGAATGACGTTTTCATGAACCTTGGTGAGCCCTGAGCTTGTCGAAGGGCTCATGACGGCTCACCTGCAAATGCTCCTGTATACCCGTCATTCCCGCGGAACCTGTTCCCGCATGATTTAAGCGGGGAGTGGAATCCAGAACCAGGCCTCGGTCTGGATTCCCGCTTACGCGGGAATGACGTTTTCATGACCTTTTGTGAGTCCTGCCTCGCCGGTCAAGTAAGTGCCCGTGTAAGATTTGTCAGCACAACTGCATGAGCGACATCATCCTGAAAAGGTCCTATGAGACCTGGATTTTCTGAAAGTATGTCGAGTACAGGAGATGAATCAATGGTATTTCTCATCTCTATCTCAGCTTCCCTGAGACGATCTGAATTAATAAATTCTGTGACATAGGGACACTTTGAATCCACTCCAAGCAGAATCTCCCTGCGATCAGCTGACCACATTATTGCAAAAGGATAAATTATGCAATCAAGCGGCCGGGCATCATATATTTTACAGTGTGATGATGACGGGTCAAATGCAGGGCAGATATAGGCTTCCATGTATGGGATTAGTGTAATCTTGCTACCGTTAAATCCCCCCACCCCCCCTTTTTCAAAGGGGGGAATTTTATGGATGGAGGGGAAACATTTCTCCAACCCTGACAGGGTGGCAGATATAATTTCCTCACGGGAAAAATATGGTGCAAGAAAGCTGCCCTTTTCAGGGAAGCGGCAGCAGACATCGCATTTGAAGCACCATTCAGGCGGCACTACCTGGGGAATTACTGGTTGCAATTTTACTCTGATTCCTCGTTCAAATCCCCCCTGCCCCCTTTAGTAATGGGGGGGAATAAATTTACCACTTTACTAAAGGGGATTAAGGGGGATTTTCGCTATCCTTTTATCTCAGGCTCGTCATGTCTGAGTAATTTGGCAAACAGGAGGGAGTTTTCGATAGCTATTCCTATATGGCTTCCTATTGAAACCAGCATATCTTCTTCCCGTGAAGTGAGGGCCTTGATTTTCTTATAAAGGAGAAACATTATTGCAATGACCTTATCCCTCGATTTTAGCGGGATCCCTACAACGGATATGAAGTCATCTTCAGATATACTTATATTTTCAAGACGGTCATCTACCGTAACATTCTCTGATGCCCACATCCTGCCATTGTGTATGACCTTGTCTCCGATAAAATCAAATAATTCAGATATCTTCTGTTCACGGGCAGGAGTCAGATCAATGCTGTGGGATGCCATTATTGCAAAACGCCTCTTCTTGTTGTCGAGCATCCAGATTACGCCGCTGTCTGCCTTCATAACTTCGATCAGAGTCTTTAATGATTCAGCAAACGTCCTATCAAGATCAAGAGACTGATTCAGGGTAGTTGCAGTAGAATACAGTATGGATATCTCTTCATTCCTCTGCTCAAGCTCCCTTGTCCTCTCCTTTACCATTTCTTCAAGTCTGATATAGAATAACTTAAGTTTTGCCGCCATGTCATTGAACTTGTCACCGAGGTCTTCTATCTCGTCTCCGGTGTTGACGGCAATTCTATAATCAAGATCTCCTTCGCCCATGAGCTCAGCGCCTTTTTGCAGTTCTCTCACTGGCCTTACAATCTTTCCTGCTGTAATATAAGCGAGGATGGCAATGATGCCGGCGCCTATAAGCCCCGCAATTCCTATGCGCAGGAGGAGGGAGTATACAGGCCTGAAGGTTTCTGACGGGTCCTGGCTCGTTAACACGTACCAGCGTTTTCCATCAATGTTTTCCTTTCCAAGCGCTGCTGTAATCTTAACAGGTGCATACCCCACTATTGACTGTCTTCCCCTATAACTCACGTCTGCCTTTGTAGTGAGCCACCCTGATTGTGCCTGTGATATTTCCTCAAGAAGTCCCTTGTCGAGCTGTATTTCCTTAGTACCTGTTGGAGGGGAAAACAGTATGGTGCCGTCTGAGTTGGCGAGCATGACATTATCTGTAGTCCCGACCTTTGTGGCTGAAATGAATTTAAAAAAGGTATCAACGCTATGAGACATCAGGATGACGCCTATAGCCTTGCCCCCCTTCATTACAGGCGTAGCTATGTCAAGCGTCTTGATGCCGAACTCTTCACTAAGATATATGTCGCTTACGTAAGTAGCGCCCACACCATTATTGTAGGCTGAGCGCCACCATTTTTGATTGCCATAGTAATAGTGACTGGGTTTTTCAGTTGCCCCTACTACAGCCCCCTTTTCATTAGTTACCAGTACAATGTTATAGACATTCCTGTCGCCGCTGTTTGCAAAGTCTTTCAGATAACTGGTGGCCCTGTTGTTCAGCACTTCAAAAAGATAGGCATTGACCCCAACGCCTCCGGTCCATCTGGCCTCAATCTCCTGGATCCTTTTTTCTATCGCGTGATTTGTCTCCCCTTCATAAATCAGGTTTGAGTCTTCGATAGCACTGAGGATACTTTGTGCGGATACAAGAAGTCTGGATTCTTCTATGTGATGTCCAATAGAGAGGTCAATATTGTTGCTGACAGTCTCTGCAAGCTCGCGGAATGTTCCGCCGATGCTTGCCTTCAATGCAGCGCGGCCGGTAACGTAGACAACAATGAGCACGATCAATCCGGCAGCAAAGCTCACTGCGAGGATAGATGTAATTAGCCTTTTCTGCAGACCAGATTTTTTCAACTCAAAATCCCCATCAAATCCCCCCTCTCCCCCCTATAACAAAGGTGGGAACTGTTACCTCACCCTGCCGGATGACATGGTCCTTTCAGTGAAGGACGAGTCTGTCAGACCGGTATTAATTTCAACGTCGCTTATATTGAGGATCGTCTGGACATCTGTCTTGACATTCGTCAGTACGACCTTTTCCCAGACGTATGCATCTTTAACCTTCTTCCATGTAATAAGCTGTTTCTTCAGTAATGCGGAATCAGTGTCATAATAGTCAATACGCTCTTTAAGGAAGTCGTTCTTATTTATCCATTTGACGATCTTTCCGTAGGTGTAATTCGGGCTTTTTGATTTTGGTACACTCTCAATGACATAGTAGTGTTGATTTTCAATTGTTTCTTCGCGAAGCAGCTTATGTTTATCCAGCGAAACATCCCTAGGTATCATATCCGCAGGTTTGAGATTTGCCCCGCTGAAGATTTCATCCGGGTGTTCCGGAAGTTTCTGCACCTTCCTCAGTATGGGAAGATATATCCACAGGTCTTCTGGTTTTTGTGATGATGACTTATATGTCCATACCATGAATGCATTACCCTTGGTATCCGGCGGGTATTCGTTGAATACGAGCACCTTGGAATCAATGTCAGAGTCCTGTGTGTAGTTTTTCCAGTAGCGTCTTAATACTACTTTCCTTTCTGCCCCGTCAGCCTCCCTGATAATGAATGTAAGCTTTGACTGCTGGTCTGCGCCTGGATGAACATCTTCTGACTTTGCGACAATCTGGTCGGCAGTGAGTTCAGCATAAGTTGTTGATGGTGTTGTTGCGGATAGAACGGAAATACCTAAGCATAGCCAAAATACAAGAAACATAGCTCCTCGTTTACTCACGTTTACTTTCTCCTTTCATTAAGCACAAATTGTCTCATTTTAACTTATTATTTCTTGATTTACAAGGAGTTTTCAGCGCCGGCATCAATCAGCAATATGTTGTTCCACAATATCTTTCTTTCAGAAACAACATTATAAGTATAATGATTATAGGGTCTGCCAAGAGACTTAATTTTCTCTGCTGTTTTCATCCCCCCTGAAGTGCACCCCACTGCTCTGACCTTATTTTTAGAAGACACGAGTAAAAGTTCCACCACCAGTCTGTTACCTTTGTTTGTATTTGCAGTAACTTCTGCTTCAAATTTGCTTATAGCGCCTTCGATTAGATTCTGTAAATCATTGTCAATGGTTGATCGGATATCCACCCCTACATCATAAATTGTGTTATAACCAAGGGTTTTTACCAGATAATCCTGCATCAATTGTACGTGACATGGTAATGATGGTCTGGTCTTGCCTGAATCATCAAGGCCGATCCGTTTGAAGCGCTTGAATTTCTTATCCCGCCGGAACTCAATTGTGTATGCGAGCGAATCATTATATTCATCATTAGATATAAATTTGTGCCTCAGCAAGAGTTTCAAAACCAACTGCCGGCGTTTAATAACCTTTTCGGGATTCTTAAAGGGATTATATTGGGCAGGATTCCGCAGCATTGAGATGAGGAAGGCAGCTTCAGCGGTATTTAGATCGCTTGCATGTTTGTCAAGATAATATCGTGAAGCAAGTTCTGCACCATAAATACCGTATCCCCACCCTACTTCGTTCAGATACAGTTCGATAATCCGTTCCTTTGGCAGCAGCTTTTCAAGCCTTCTTGCAAGAAAGTACTCCTTTATCTTGCGTGTAATAGTCTTTTCATTTGAGAGAAAGACATTTTTTGCCACCTGTTGGGTAATCGTACTCCCGCCTCTTACCAATTGCCAGACACGGAGGTTGTCCTTGACGGATTCCCATGTCTGCCTGTAGTCAATGCCGCTGTGCCGCATGAAGTAAGGATCTTCTGTAGCTATAAGGGCATACTGCAGCTGCTTTGATATTGCAGAAATAGGCACCCATACCTGGTTCTTATCCACAGTGAATTTATACAGCGTTTTTCCGTACCTGTCGTAAATTATTGTTTCAGCATCATATCTGAAATCTTTAATGATTGTCTCAACAGGGATGTCGTTGGATAACTTGTATATCCATAGACCGGTGCCGGTCACTATTACAAGCAAAATTGTTATAAGGGTAAGAAATAAAGAGAGAATCGTTTTCATCAACGTTACTATTGTAAATAATAAGGTTGATATATTCAACTTGTACGTGTATTTGTGCTTGACATTCTACAATCTGTAGAATATATTTACGCATATATGCCTGGGAAAAGTATATACAGGATATCTCTTTTTGTTATTTGCTATTTGCTGCCTTCTGCCTGTTGTCTTTTACTGCCGTTAGTTGTCGCTTCGCAGGATACCCGTACCCTTGGACAGGTCGCAGAGGAGGCCAAACTCAATAATCCGGAAATACAGGCGCTGAGGCGCAATGTAGAGGCGAAGAAGGCCCGGGTTCAGTCAGAAGGGATACTTGATGATCCTGTACTAAGGATTGAAATGATGGATTTGGATAAGGGGAACCTTTTTCCGGCTCCGGGAAATGCCAGGGAGACACGGTATGAGTTTAGCCAGATGTTTCCTTTTCCAGGGAAACTTTCATTGGAGAAGCGTATTGCGCTTCTCAGAGTCATGACGTCAGAGGCTGAGGTGCGGTCTAAAGAAATTGAAATAGCCTCGAGGCTTAAAGAGGCATATTATGAATACCTGCTTATTATTCAGTCAATAAAGACCCTGGAGGAAACAAAGGCAGTGCTCTCCAATATGGTCAGGATTGCGGAGACAAAGTATGCTACCGGTGAGGTGTCTCAGCAGGATGTTATCAAGGCACAGGTAGAGTTGACCATGCTGTTAAATGAGATTATTGACCTCGGAGCAGAGAAGGATGTAGCAGAGGCAGGGATGAAGTCCATCCTGAACCTGCCGCAGGATGTTAATGGTTATTTTGACCATGTGATATTGAGTGAGGGAAAAGCAGAGATACAGATGGATGAACTGGCAGGAAGGGCATTGGGAGTCAATCCGTATCTTGCAGTGATGAAATATGAGGCAGATATACGTGAGCTTGAAACTGAACTAACGAAAAAGAATTATTATCCGGACTTTATGGTAGGGATAGCGCCTGTCCAGCGTGATGGGAGGTTTGACGCATGGGATGCCATGTTCCAGATGAATATACCTGTATGGAGGGCAAAGTATAAGAGTCAGGAAGAAGAAGGTGTAAAAATGACTGAAGCAATCAGATCAGAAATCAGGGCAGAAGAAAACATGATTAAGGCCAGGGTTAAAGAAGGTGTGATAAAAACAGAGACAGCCGGCAGGATCAGGACACTCTATGAGACGAGTCTGCTTCCGCAGGCAGAGCTTTCCTTTGAGTCAACCCTTAAGAACTATCAGAGCGGCAGGGCGGATTTTATTATGCTGCTTGATTCTGAGAGATTATTAAAGAAGACAAAGATAGATTACATTGGCGCTGTGATGACTTATTACAAGCGACTTGTGACATTGGAGAGTGTTGTGGGCGAGGAGTTTAATTAGGGGAGCGAGATGAAGAAATCCAGAATATTAACAAGTCTCGTTACCGGAATAATTATAGGTATAGGAATTGGTATCCTTGCGATGGTTTTTCATAAAGGAAAAAGCGGGACAGTTGCTGTTAAGACAGAACAGCCAGAACGAAAAATACTTTTCTACCGTAATCCAATGAATCCTTCTGTTACGTCACCAAATCCAATGAAGGATGAAATGGGGATGGACTATGTTCCGGTTTATGCAGGTGAAGACGGGGAAAAGGGTGGAGAGGAAGAGCCGGGCACTGTCAGTATCAGTAATGAGAAGATTCAGAAGATTGGGGTCAGGACGGAAATCGTTAAGCGGCGTTCGCTGAAACGGATAATAAGGACGGTCGGGAGGGTAGACCCTGACGAAACAAAGGTCTTTAACATTAATGCCAAAGTCGGTGGCTGGGTGGAAAAGCTATACATCAACAGGACGGACCAGATGGTAGAGCACCATGACCCACTCCTGGAGCTATACAGCCCTGAGCTCGTCTCAGCACAGGAGGAATATCTTCTGGCATATAAGGAGATGGAGAAGGTGAAAGGGAGTCCATATCCTGAAGTGAAAAGCAGTGCTGAATCTATCCTGAGTGCTGCAAGACAGCGTCTCAAATACTGGGATATTTCAGACGACCAGTTAAAGAGACTCGAAGAGGATGGCAGGATAACGCGGACAATGACAATCCGGGCCCCGGCACACGGGAGTGTTACGGAGAAGATGGTGGTTGAAGGGCAGAGGATTGAGGCAGGAGAGCAGCTATTTAAGATAATAGACCACACGTCTGTGTGGGTTTACGGCGAGTTATATGAGTATGAATTGCCGTTTGTGCGGCTTGGTCAGAAGGCAAAGATTACACCGTCGTATTCACCTGGCGAGCAATATACGGCTGCTGTCGAACATATATATACGCACCTGGGGTCTGTTACCTATACACCTGAGGGCAGTGCGGAGATAAGGACAGCAAAGATAAGGTTTGCACTGCAAAACCCTCAACACAAGTTAAAGCTTGGAATGTATGTAAATGTTGAACTGGAGGTTGGTGCAGCATCCAATGCACTTGCTGTACCGGATTCAGCCCTGATTGATACGGGGATCAGGCAGGTGGTGATTGTGGACAAGGGCGACGGCAGGTTTGAACCCCGTGAAGTAGAGATCGGGGCAAAGTCAGAGGGCTATTATGAGATACTGAAGGGAGTAACAGCAGGAGAGTCAGTGGTAACCTCGGCAAACTTCCTGATAGATTCGGAGAGCAACCTAAAAGCAGCGCTTTCAGGAATGGGAGGACACCAGCATTGAATATCCGCGTTCAAATCCCCCCATGCCCCACTTTACTAAAGGGGGAAAGAAGTATAACCATCGCTTTATATAGAGATTAGTAATATCTCCCCCTTTGAAAAAGGGGGATGAAGGGGGATTTATATTGTCCCTCAAATTTAGCCATGCTAAGCAAAATCATCGAATTTTCCGTAAAGAATAAATTTATTATTCTCCTCTTTACTGCCTTTGCAATCATGTGGGGTGTATGGACTTTATATAATACCCCGCTTGATGCAATCCCTGACCTCTCGGATGTCCAGGTCATAATTTATACGGACTATCCTGGTCAGTCACCCCAGGTTGTTGAAGACCAGATAACTTATCCTCTGACGACTGCAATGCTTGCTGTACCAGGGAGCAAGGTTGTGAGGGGCTTTTCCTTCTTTGGTGTTTCCTTTATATATATAATTTTTGAAGACGGCACTGACTTATACTGGGCACGTTCACGGGTCCTGGAATACCTGAATTTTGCCTCCGGAAAACTCCCGAAGGGAGTTACCCCTTCTCTTGGACCTGATGCAACAGGAGTCGGCTGGGTCTATGAGTACAGTATAGAGGGAAAGGGATATAACCTTGCAGAGCTCAGGAGCATCCAGGACTGGTATGTGCGATACCAGTTGACTAAGGTCCCTGGCGTCTCTGAAGTCGCATCCATCGGAGGCTTTGTAAAGCAGTACCAGGTGAATATAGACCCCAACAAACTCCTTACCTACAATATCTCTCTAAAAGATGTGGTGGACTCCATAAAGATGGGAAATGTTGATGTAGGCGGCAGGGTTGTTGAGCTGGCAGAGCGTGAGTATATGGTCAGGGGGCTTGGATATATAAAGAAGGTTCCTGACATTGAAAATATCGTTCTTAAGGTGGATCAGAATGGAACGTCTATAAGGATTCAGGATATTGCACGTGTTGAGCTTGGACCTGATGAAAGGCGGGGTATCACAGAACGGAACGGTGATGGCGAGGTGGCAGGCGGCATTGTTGTAATGAGGTTTGGAGAGAATGCCCTTGATGTAATCAGGAATGTGAAAAAGAAGATTGAGGAGCTGAAGCCCGGACTGCCGCCGGGCGTTGAGATTGTCACCACTTACGACAGGAGTCATCTCATCCTCAGGGCTATTGATACCCTTAAGGAAAAACTGATTGAAGAGTTCATTGTTGTATCTTTAGTATGTGTCATATTCCTCCTCCACTTGAGGAGCGCCCTCGTAGCGATAATAATGCTTCCTATAGCCATACTCATTTCTTTTATAGTGATGTACTACCTTGGGATAAATGCGAATATCATGAGCCTTGGCGGCATTGCCATAGCTGTAGGGGCGATGATAGATGCTGCCATTGTAATGATTGAAAATGCACATAAACACATTGAGAAGAGTCATAAGTCAGGAGAAACAATCCAGGGGGAAAGAAGATGGGAAATCATTTTAACGGCAAGTAAAGAAGTCGGACCGCCTCTGTTTTTTTCACTTCTTATAATTACAGTCTCCTTTATCCCTGTCTTTACGCTTGAGGCTCAGGAAGGCCGCCTGTTTAAGCCGCTTGCGTATACCAAGACATTTGCCATGGCTGCTGCTGCCCTGCTCTCTATTACTCTTGTGCCTGTCCTGATGGGATATTTTATCAGGGGACGCATCATGCCTGAGGAGAGGAACCCTGTCTCAAGGTTTTTGATCTACATATACAGGCCTGCTATAGACATTGTGCTGAGGTTTAAAAAGACGACGATCATTATTGCCGTTGTTATTCTTGCCATCAGCATTTACCCCTTCTCCAGGCTTGGTACTGAATTCATGCCTCCCCTTAATGAGGGGACACTCATGTACATGCCTGTGACTCTGCCAGGCATATCCGTGACAAAGGCCGCTGAGCTGATGCAGACGCAGGACAGGATTATAAAGAGTTTCCCTGAGGTTGAGTCTGTCTTTGGAAAGGCGGGGAGGGCAATGACTGCAACAGACCCTGCGCCGATGGAGATGTTTGAGACCATCATTAACCTGAAGCACGAAGGTGAGTGGCGTCCGGGCATGACTCAAAAGAAACTTATTGATGAGATGAATAAGGCACTTGAGATGCCTGGAGTGACCAATGCCTGGACCATGCCCATCAAGGCAAGGACAGACATGCTCTCTACCGGGATTCGAACCCCTGTGGGTATTAAGGTCTTTGGAAAAGATTTGAATACCATAGAGCGCCTTGCAACAGAGATAGAGTCAGTTGTTAAGGCTCTTCCTGGCACAGCCAGTGTTTATGCAGAGAGGATCGTGGGGGGCTACTATGTAGACATTGATATCAAACGTGAAGAGGCTGCACGGTATGGGTTAAAGATAGAAGACATACAGCAGGTTATCATGTCAGCCATAGGCGGAGAGAACATCTCTACAACGGTTGAAGGGCGTGAAAGATACCCCATCAATGTAAGATACAAGAGAGAACTCAGGGACAGCGTGGACAAGATAGGCCGTGTCCTTGTACCGACTATGATGGGGCAGCATATCCCGCTGTCACAAGTAGCGGATATACGGTTAAGTAAAGGGGTGGCAGGAATCAAAACAGAGAATGCCCTCTTAAACACCTGGGTCTACGTAGATGTCAGTGACAGTGATATTGGCGGTTATGTTGCGAATGCAAAAAAGGCAGTGCTTGAGAAGGTAAAATTCCCGCCTGGTTATTACATAACATGGAGTGGGCAGTATGAGTATATGGCAAGGGTGTGGGAGCGGCTCAGATATATTATCCCCCTGACGTTGTTTATCATAATATTACTGCTCTATTTTAACTTCAGGTCATATACAGAGACGCTGATAATCCTCCTCGCAATACCATTCTCTTTGATAGGGGCGTCGTGGATTCTATTTCTGCTTGGCTACAACCTGAGTATCGCAGTCTGGGTGGGTTTCATAGCCCTTGCCGGAGTTGACGCAGAGACAGGGATAGTCATGCTGATTTACCTTAAGAATGCGTATGAAAGGCGAAAGGCTGAGGGCAATATGAATACTTATGATGACCTGCGCGAGGCTATTATCGAAGGGACAGTCTTGCGGGTGCGTCCAAAATTGATGACTGTAACAGCGATAATAGCCGGCCTCCTTCCTATTATGTGGGGTACCGGCGCCGGCTCTGATGTGATGAAGAGGATAGCTGCCCCGATGGTGGGGGGGATGGTTACGTCAAGTGTTATGGAACTGCTTGTGCTTCCGGCAATCTATATAGTCTGGAAGGGGTGGTTACACAGAAGTAAAATTAAGGTATAATTCTTCTGAGGAGGTGCCGTCATGTCTACCATAAAACACCATCATATAAGATTCAGGAATGCCCCTGCTGCAGGAGGAGTTAATGACTGGACTGCAAGTCTGCGCACGTGCAAAGGGATAACGAATATCAGTATTGATACTGAGAAGAATGACCTGTTTGCCGAATATGATTTGAAGATATGTAAGGAGGAGGATGTTGAAAGGTGCATGTTGGACATCGGTTTTGTCCTTGAAGACAGCGTAATGGAGCGGATCAAGAGGGGTTGGATCCACTTTACAGAGGAGAACGAACAGTCTGAGTTTAAACATAAGGGTGCGTCCTGTTGTGATATATCAGAGATTGAAGAGAAGAGGAAGCGTGATTAGAAAGGAGTCCAGAAATGGCATTAGATCCGGTGTGTAAGATGACAGTCAGTGAAGAAAAGGCTGCTGCAAAGAGCGAATACTAGGGAAAGACTTATTACTTCTGCCATAAGAGCTGTAAAGAACGCTTCGACAAGGATCCTGAGAAATATCTTAAATAATAGTCCTGTCTGACTTCACTGTAATATGCCGATTGTAGTGACTGATACAGGGCCTGTACCTGCCTTATATGATCCTATAGGTGTAAGCGCACCATTGGATTCGATTAAATATGCGGAGACAGTGCTGGCATTAATACCGTCTCCGTAGTTGGCTGTATAAACGAAACTGCCTGAGGGGTCAACTGTGACAGAGTAAGGATTGGCCCCTGTGTTAAACGGAGAATGTGTAACTTCTGTAAGTGCGCCAGTTGTGGTGTTAATTGAATAGGCAGAAATATTGTCAGAACCAAAATTAGCCACATAAACAATCTTGCCAAATGGATCAACTGTAACAGATTTGGGGCTCGTCCCGGCTGTATATGGTGAGGTAGAAAGTGGCGTAAGCGACCCATCGGGGTTGATGGTGTAGGCTGACACGTTATCAGAATCCTGATTAGCCGCATAGACGAATTTGCCTGAGGGGTCAACAGTGACCGAGTAAGGGTTAAAGCCTGCCTCAAATGGTGATCCTACATCTGAAAGCGCCCCATTTGTGCCTATTCTATAGGCGGAAATAGTGTTTGTGGACCAATTTGCCACATATACGAACCTTCCAAGGGGGTCAACTGCAACGCTCTCCGGAGCTCCATTTGGCTGAGCAGGGAAAGGTTGGCCTGCTACAGGTGTGAGTGCCCCGTCGTCGGTACCTATCGCAAATGCTGAAATGTCGCTGGAGTCCCTGTTAGCTACATATGCGAACATGCCTGAGGGGTCAATTGCCACAGATTCAGAGGTTAAACCTGCTGTAAATGGTGACCCTGTCACATCTGTAAGCGCTCCATTGATGCCTATTGAATAGGCATTGACAGTGCCATTCCAGTTTGCAACATACACAAACCTTCCCAGTGGGTCACTTGCTATGGATTCCGGAAAGCCGGCTGCTACAACAGGGTCGCCTACAGTCAGGAGCGTCCCGTCGTCAGCGATAGAAAAGCCATAGACATCGCCTGATTCATGATTTGCCACATACAGGTACTTTTGTGTGTATGCCGGCAGCGTGGGGGTTGAGCTACTTTTTTGATTCTCGCTGCACTATGTCAAAGAGACAATCAAAAACGTTAAAAGTACAATAATTAGTCCATTGTAGCCCTTATTTTTCATTGAACCCACATATGAGATATTTATTCGTCCCTTAATTGTAAATTTTATTATTAAATTTATCAATCGGAATAAATTTCACGATACAATAATTCTTGACAAAATTCTAGTTTGGGAATAATATCCCAAAATAACATTGAAACGACCTAAATCTTTTTAAATCTTGCGCCGAATTGTTTTATATATCCTTTGCTAAGAGCAAACCTTCTGAAAGGAAGGGACGCAGAGCAACGGGGCTTAGGGTTTATCCGGTGTCCCCGGAATAAACCTATGTTCGCCGGGCCGCCAAAGGTAGATGAGACTTTGGGCGGCTTTTTTTATGGCAAATGCAACTTGCAGTATGGATTCTAATTAATGAGCAGCGCGAGAGAAGGCAAAAGTGAGAGTTATATATTTGAACTTATACTTATCATTATAGTAATCATAAGCATATGTGTCCTGGGCTATGAAAGCTATACACAAGAATATATGCCTGATTACAGCATACTAAGCTATCTTCACAGCCTGGGTTATCTTAAGAGATACCCTGTGATCTATGAACCGAGTAAAGGGATATGGCACCCTATTGGCTGGATTGGTTCCGGCATGATGGTCGTGATGATGCTCTACAGTGTAAGAAAGAGGGCGGGGTTTATGCGGTCTTATGGTTCTTTGCGGCACTGGCTTTCAGCTCACATGTTTCTTGGAATAATGGGGCCGGTCCTCGTGACTTTTCATACGACTTTCAAGTTCAACGGGATTATTGCCACGAGTTTCTGGTCAATGATAATTACGATGGTATTCGGGATACTTGGCAGGTACATATATATCCAGATCCCCCGCAGCATTGCAGGGGCTGAACTAAGGGTTCAGGACATTGAGCGTATGATTCAGACGATTGATTCCCGTCTTGGTGAAGTCTCAAAGGGAATAAACATTTCTGAGTTGTGCAAGGCATTTGATTTTAGTGAAAGGCGACATGAGGATGCAAGTTTAATTAAATCGCTCCTTTCTATGGTTCGGGATGACATAGTGATATCATACCGCTTGCACCAACTGGATAGTGTACTGAGAAAGACTCACCGGCAGGTCAGGAAAAAGATAGATTTTCTTATCAAGAAAAAGGCGGCGCTTACGAGAAGAAGGATTTACCTCGCTACATCTCACAGGATACTCCATTACTGGCACATTTTTCATGTGCCGTTGGCCATTGTAATGTTTTTGATCATGATCCTGCATGTGTTTGTATATTATCTGTTCAGGACTACCCACGTAGTGTAAATAACTTTTATGATGAAAAAATTCTTATTAATTTTCTTTGCATTGCTTCTTTGCTCGGAAGCACTGGCGCAGGAAGGCGGCGTTGGTTCTTTAATAAGCCCGGGAGAGCTGACATCCCCCCATGCAAAATATGAGGGAATCAGCAACTGCACACAGTGTCACTCCCTTGGCGGCGGTATGCCTGACAGCAAGTGTCTGGACTGCCACGACAAGCTCGCGGAAAGAATAAAAAACAAGCAGGGCGTACATGCCACATACACGGATGCATGTATTAAGTGCCATACTGACCACAAGGGAAAAGGTTTTAAGATTATATCACTTGAGAAGGATAAGTTTGACCACGGCAAGACAGATTATCCCCTCGTGGATAAACACTCAAAGGTTGACTGTAATAAGTGTCATAAAAAGGGTGATCCGTATTCCGGAATCTCCAGCGAATGTTTATCCTGTCACAAAGATCCGCATAAGGAAAAACTTGGAAAAGACTGTGAGCGCTGCCATAACATCAAGGGGTGGAAGGATCTTGTAAAGTTTAATCATGACAGAGAATCAAAATATTCACTGACCGGGAAACACATTGAGGTCAAGTGTGAGAAATGCCATTTAGACAGCAAAAATTATAAAGTAGAAAAGTTTGAAGAGTGTCTTACATGCCACAAGGACCCGCATAAGGATAAACCGAAGTGTAAGGAGTGCCACACAACAGAAAGCTGGAAAAAGGTCAGGACAGACCATGACAAGACAAAATACCCCCTTGTTGACAAGCATATAGATGTAAAGTGCGACAAGTGCCACAAGAACAGCAAGCTCACAGGCATACCATTTAAGACATGCGAGTCATCAGCCTGCCATAACGACCCGCACAAGACCCAGTTTGAAGGGCAGAAGTGCGATGAGTGTCATAATATTAAGGGTTGGAAGCCATCACTCTTCGAGCACAATGCGCCAAAATATACCGGCTATAAGCTTGAGAAGAAGCACATTGAGGTGAAATGTGAAAAGTGTCATGTCAAGGGCCGGTATAAACCGCTGGATTCGAAGACCTGCAATACATCAGATTGTCACAAGGATGTCCACAAAGGCCAGTTCAGGAATCAGAAGTGCGAGGCCTGTCATACTGTTAAGGGATGGGGACCGTCATTATTCGAACATAATGCTGCAGAATACAAGGGATACAAATTAGAAGGAAAACATGTTGACGTTGAATGCAAGAAGTGTCATGTGCAGGGCAAATACAGACCGCTTAATTATAAGAGTTGTGATACCTCGGATTGTCATAAGGATACCCACAAGGGACAGTTTAAGGAGAAGAAGTGCGAGTCATGCCATATACTGAAAGGCTGGAAGCCGTCCACATTTGAACATAATGCGCCGGATTACAGTGGTTACAGGCTGGATGGAAAGCACGTGAAGACTCCATGTGAAAAATGTCATGTGGACGGGAAGTATAAACCTCTGTCTGACCGCTGCTATGACTGCCATGAAAAGGATGATACCCACAAGAAGGAGCTGGGGAATAATTGTGCCAAGTGTCACAATACTGCAGACTGGAAGAAGTATGCGCTGGACCACAACAAACAGACTAAATTCCCGCTTATAGGAAAGCATAAGAGCACAGAATGTGAGAAGTGTCACAAGGACAAGAAGTATTCCACAAAGGCTGAAAAGTGTGTTGACTGCCATAAGGATATTCACAAAGGGAAGTTTAAGGAAGAATGCAGTTCGTGTCATACACAGAATGACTGGTTCCCCAGGAAATTTGACCATAAGAAAGAATCAGGTCTTGAGTTAAAGGGTGTTCACAATGACATAGACTGCACAAACTGCCACAAGACTAAAGGAGAATACAAGGAGGCTAATCGCTATTGTGATCAGTGCCACCAGGATCCGCACTTCAATCAGTTCGGCAGGATAAAATGCAGTCAGTGTCACAGTGAGAGGACATGGAATCCGACAGAGTTTGATCACAGCAAGACAGGATATCCCTTAATAGGCGGGCACCGGTCAGCAGAATGTCAGGACTGTCACAGGAGCAGGTTATACAGGAACACGCCGGTAGCATGCATAAGTTGTCACCAAAGCCTTTATGATTCTGCCCCTGATCATGTTGCAAAGGGTTATAGCAGGAACTGTACAGATTGTCATAAGGGCAACTTTTCTTCATGGTCTTTCAAACATACGACTGCATCAAAGAATTGTTCAAGCTGTCATATAAGCAGCAGGCCATTAAGTCATACCACGAGTGTCGCAAAGAATACGGCAACGTGCGAGAATTGTCACAATTCGACCACTTCATGGTCGTCGCATACTCATCCTGCTGTCAGTAATAACTGCAACAGCTGTCACATTAATGACAAGCCGCAAAGTCATGCAAATAATCCGGCAGCTTATCCAACTACATGTGAGAGTTGCCATACTTCAACGGCTTCCTGGTCATCCCGTAAACATACTGCGGCTACTACAGGCTGTTCTGTATGTCATGTCACATACAGCACGCCGGCAAAAACGTCGAATCATAATGCCAATAACTGGATTACGTGTGAGAATTGCCATGTATTTCCGAACTGGTCATTCGTCCATACTTCTTCTACAACGGGTTGTTCTACCTGTCACTTGACATACAGTACACCTGCGAAACCTGCAAGCCATACGACTTATAACTGGACTACCTGTGAGACCTGTCACAAATCAAAGGTATCATGGACTTTCGTGCATACGACCGTTACGTCCGGGTGTGCAAGCTGTCACGCAACATCCAGTGTTCCTGCGAAACCTGCAAGCCATACAACGTATAACTGGACTACATGTGAGACCTGTCACAAGTCAACGGCATCATGGGCCTTTACGCATACGACTGCAACGACTGGGTGTGCAAGCTGTCATGCAGCATACAGTACGCCTGTGAAACCTGCAGGCCATGCAACGAACAACTGGACTACCTGTGAGACATGCCATAAATCCAAAACATCATGGGTCTTTACGCATACGACTGCAACGACCGGTTGCTCAAGCTGTCATGCAGCATACAGTACACCTGCGAAGCCTGCAAACCATGCAACGAACAACTGGACTACCTGCGAGACGTGCCATAAGTCAAACACGACATGGGCATTTACACACACGACTGTAGCGACTGGTTGTTCAAGCTGTCATGCAACATACAGCACGCCTGCGAAGCCTGCAAGCCATGCGACAAACAACTGGACTACCTGCGAGACATGTCACAAGTCAACGGCAACATGGACCTTTGCACACACAACGCTTACGACCGGATGTTCAGGCTGTCATGCAACATACAGCACGCCTGCGAAACCTGCAAACCATGCAACAAACAACTGGACTACCTGCGAGATATGTCACAAGTCAAACACTACATGGGCATTTACGCATACGACTGCAACGACCGGATGTTCAAGCTGTCATGCGACATACAGTATGCCTGTAAAGCCATCGAATCACACGACTAATAAGTGGTCTACCTGCGAGACATGCCACAAGTCCATAACCTCATGGGCATTCGCACATCCTACTGCGGCGACAGGTTGCTCAACCTGTCATATGACATACAGCACTCCTGCAAAGCCATCGAATCATGCAACAAACAACTGGACTACATGTGAGACATGCCACAAGTCCATAACTTCATGGGCATTCGCACACCCTACTGCGGCGACAGGTTGCTCAACCTGTCATATGACATACAGCACGCCTGCAAAGCCATCGAATCATGCAACTAACAACTGGACTACGTGTGAGACATGCCACAAGTCCATAACTTCATGGGCATTCGCACACCCTGCTGCGGCGACAGGTTGCTCAACCTGTCATATGACATACAGCACTCCTGCAAAGCCATCGAATCATGCAACTAACAACTGGACTACATGTGAGACATGCCACAAGTCCATAACTTCATGGGCATTCGCACACCCTGCTGCGACCACAGGTTGCTCAACCTGTCATATGACATACAGCACTCCTGCAAAGCCATCGACCCATGCAACTAACAACTGGACTACGTGTGAGACATGCCACAAGTCCATAACTTCATGGGCATTTACGCATCCGGCTTCAACGACGGGCTGTTCAAGTTGTCACGCATCATACAGTACACCGGTAAAACCAGCTGATCATACTACTAATAAATGGACAACCTGTGAGACATGTCACAAATCCATTACTTCATGGGCATTTACGCATCCGGCTTCAACGACCGGCTGCGCAACGTGCCATGCGACATACAGTACGCCTGCGAAGCCTGCGAGCCATACGACAAACAACTGGACTACCTGCGAGACATGTCATAAGTCAACGACCTTGTGGACATTCAGCCATGGGACTATATCTACAGGCTGTGCGACCTGTCATGCAACTTACAGCACACCGGCAAAACCGGCGAACCATACTACATATAACTGGACAACCTGTGAGATATGTCACAAGTCCATTACTTCATGGGCATTTACGCATCCGGCTTCAACGACCGGCTGTGCAACGTGCCATGCGACATACAGCACGCCTGTAAAGCCTGCAAGCCATAAAACAAACAACTGGACCACTTGTGAAACATGCCACAAATCTACCACTGCATGGACTTTTACTCACGGTACATCAACCACCAACTGTACACTTTGTCATGCAACATACAGTACACCTGCAAAACCTGCCAGCCATACAATTAACAACTGGACTACATGTCAGAACTGTCATAAGTCAACATCAACGTGGGCATTTACGCATCCTGCAACCACCTTCCCGCTTAATCATGAAGGGACTAACCCGACAAATTGCGCAGCTTGTCACCCTGCCGGGGCTTATAACAACAAAGGTGGGTGTATTGAATGTCATTCAGCGAGAGGGGTGAAGGTTCACAAGACAACACTTAACTCTGGATGTCTGGGTTGTCACCCTGATGGCAGAAAATAATAATGAATAGATTATTGCCTATTGTTATTTACATAATTGTCTTTCTGTTTGTTATTCTGCCTCAGTCGCATGAGGTGTTCTGTGCAGAATATCATGGTCTCATTTCAATGGATGATTACTACTCCAATGAGTCCGGTTCATCGTATGATTACCACCTGCTGACGACCCGTATAAGGCTGGATGCAGACAAGTTGAACAAGGCGGGCAGTCTTTCATTACACTTCGAGGGCCGGGAAAGAAATAATCTCGGTGACCAGGACTACTACAGCAGCACAAGTAATTCACGTATAGACACCTTGAATATTGAGTACAATAGAAAGAAGACTGACATTGTAGCGGGCAGATTGTGGCCAAAAGAATTATATACTGAAAGGGTAGACGGCCTGAACATACTCAGGCACGGCCCGGACAGCGGTATTGGCGTTTTTGCCGGAATAAAACCTGATCCCTACACCCAGGAATTTAATTCAAACTACACGGCTGCCGGAGTATACTATTACCGTCACAAGAAAAGCAATTCCGAGAATCTTGCCTTTATACACAATGGATTCAAGGGAAAAACCGACAGACAATACATGTATGGACAGGCGTCATATTATCCGACAGAGAAGATTAGTTTGTACGGAACCATCACAGCGGATATAGATCAAATATCAGGCGGGCTTGATCTTACAAATGCCATTGTTGAAATATCCTGGCGACCGGATTACCGCAAGGGGTTTGCCATAGGCTACAGTAATTTTCATGCCTTTCGCCTTTATGAGTCAATGGATATTGCTATAGATACGGGTACGCAAAATTCATATTATATGAGGGGAGATTACCGTTTAAGTGACAAATATTCCATTTACGGCAGATATGATCTGCAGACTCTTAATTATAACTCACTGGATGCAGAACTTAGAACTTCGAATACGGTTCAGATTGGTGTCAGGAACGACAATCTGCTGAATAGTCAGATTTCAATGGATTTTAACACAACGATAGCAGACAGTTTCGGCTCTGGTTATGGAACGTATGAACTGCAGTTCAGCAGGTTCTTTAAAGATACTCTTCAATTGACACTGCACAGCGCCTACACGCAGAGTACCAGTGACATCATTGATTATAGTGATAATATTTTTGTCTATGACCTGTCAGTCTATTATTCCTTCAGCAGGATGTGGA
This sequence comes from Nitrospirota bacterium, assembly GCA_020851375.1. Taxonomy (NCBI): domain Bacteria; kingdom Pseudomonadati; phylum Nitrospirota; species Nitrospirota bacterium. Next base: position 47,002 of record JADZCV010000025.1, read on the forward strand.
CCGCATCCGTATCATATCAGGGACGGAGCGCTAAAGATTATGAAACAGAGAACATCAGTACAAGGGTTACGTACAGGTTTTAGGTAAAGAAGGTTTATAACAGGAGAAGCTGATGCTGACGTCAATTATTTCACCGTTGGTAATAGTTGTTGTTGTGGGAATATATGTAGCTCACCAAAGCAAACGGAGCCGGAAAAATATCAGGAAAATAGGCAAGGCCAGGGAATATGGTACACACGAGCCGGTACATATTCACCCCTTTGTTGATCCCGGAGTATGTATAGGCAGCGGGGCGTGTGTTATGGCATGTCCTGAAAAGGATATACTGGGTCTTGTAAATGGACGTTCAAGCCTTATCAATTCCTCACACTGTATAGGACATGGTGCATGTGCCGCAGCCTGTCCGGTTGGTGCAATCAGACTTGTATTTGGCACTGAGACGCGCGGAGTGGATATCCCGTATGTAACACCTAAATTTGAGACTAATATGAAAGGGATCTTCATCGTTGGCGAGCTTGGGGGGATGGGGCTGATCAGGAATGCCGTAACGCAGGGCCGTGAGGTAATTGAATATATGTCCTGCATGCTTCGCAGCGGGGAGAAGAAGCGGGATAATGTACTTGATGTTTTGATTGTTGGGGCAGGTCCCGCCGGCATATCTGCATCCCTGGCGGCCTTAAAGCATAAGCTTAAATTCGTTACTGTTGAGCAGGAGGATATCGGCGGTACAGTTTTTCAATATCCCCGGCATAAGATTGTTATGACCGCGCCGATGGAACTGCCCATGCATGGAAAGGTCAAAGTACGGGAAACAACCAAGGAGGCCCTTCTTGAGCTCTGGATGCAGGTAATTCAGAAGACAGGCCTTAAAATCAGGACAAAGGAAAAGATGACAGATATAAAGCAGGATGATGACGGTTACAAGATCTTTACAACTAAAGGTGAGTATCTGTCAAGAACTATTGTCCTGGCTATCGGGCGTCGCGGCACACCTCGAAAACTCGCGGTTCCAGGCGAGAATCTCCCCAAGGTGTCATACCGGCTGCTGGATGCTGAACAGCATAAGAACCAGCATTTACTTGTGGTAGGTGGCGGTGACAGTGCGGTAGAGGCCGCTATGGCCCTTTCTGATCAGCCTGGCAACAAAGTCATCCTGTCGTACAGGGGTGAGGCATTTGGACGTATCAAGCCGATGAACAAAGAACGTTTGGACCAGAGGGTGGGGAAGAAATCCATTGAAGTAATCCTGAATTCCAACGTCAAAGAGATTAGTGAGAAAATGATTAAAATCGCTGTTAAAGACGATATTAAAGAGATACGTAATGACTACGTATATATATTTGCAGGCGGTGAGCTCCCCAATGAATTCCTGAGCAAGATCGGCGTACGTATTGACAAGAGATTCGGCACATAGTTCTGAATAAATATGTTCCCTTATTTATTCTTTGATGTATCATAACAGGCATGCCACAGTATATTGATCTATTGAAATCCGGTGAATTGAATAAACGCTCTGAGGCGCTGGCAGTGAAGCTCAGAGACTGCACATTGTGCCCGCGTGAATGCAGGGTTGACAGGACAAAGGACAAACATGGTTTTTGCCGAACAGGCTATCATCCTGTTGTGGCAAGCTACTGCGCTCATTATGGCGAGGAGCCGGTACTTTCAGGAACGATGGGCTCCGGGACTATATTTTTCGGATATTGCAATATGAGCTGCGTCTTCTGTCAGAACCATCAGATTTCTCAACCGGTAAAGTCATTAAAGAGCGAGGCTGTAAGTTTCGAACGTCTTGCAGACATTATGCTGGAATTGCAGGATATGGGCTGCCACAATATCAATTTTGTCTCCCCTTCTCATGTCAGTGCACAGATAGTTAAGTCGCTTGAGATAGCAGCGCTAAAGGGACTTAACATCCCTCTTGTCTATAATAGTAATGGATATGAATCGGTTGAAACACTGAAACTGCTTGATGGGATTATAGACATATATCTTCCGGACTTAAAATACGGTAATAACAATACAGCCTATTATTTTTCAAAGGTAGTTGATTATGTGGTTTATTCGCGGGCGGCAATCCTTGAGATGAAGAGGCAGGTTGGAGACCTTGAGGTTGACCATGAGGGAATAGCAATCAGGGGATTGATAATAAGGCATCTTGTGTTGCCCAATGATCTTTCAGGCAGTGAGGACTGTTTCAGATTTATAAGCCAGGAGGTTGGAAAACTTACATTTATCAGCTCTATGTCACAGTTCTTTCCTGCACACAGGGCATACAAACATCCCCTTTTGTCAAGACCTATCCGCGAGAGCGAATATGAAAAGGTACTCGCATGGCTTGAAAAGTACGGGCTTGATAATGGTTGGATGCAGGCCTATTCAAGCCGTGACTACTACTGTCCGGACTTTGAGAAGGACCAGCCATTTGCGGAAAATTGAAATGTGACTTTAGTCACTATAATTTATCATTCCGGAGCGAAGCTTTTTCTTTTCAGACTGGGCCTTCTTTTCAGCAAGCATCTTCTCTTTTGCACGTTTTGAGCGCTTACGCTTCTGCCGGCGGATCTTCTCTATTCTCTGTCTTTCTTCACTCTCCCTGCCTTTTACCATCTGGTCAATTTTCCTGACAAGGAGCACCCTGGCACGATAGCGATTCAAAGACTGGGAGCGTTCTTTCTGGCATTTTACCTCTATTCCGGTGGGTATATGTTTCAGGTAAACGCAGGTAGAGACCTTATTAACGTGTTGTCCCCCCTTTCCACTGGAACGGATGAAAGACTCCTCAATGTCTTCTTCCCTGATATTCAGGGCATCCATCTTATCCCTGAGTTCTTTTTCCTTTGCAGAGCTGACAGAAAATGCCGGCATAGTACACTACCATCCGCACCCGTCATTCCTCGCAGGGCTGTCTGGCGGGATTCTGTTTCTTGAGGAAAGACGTAGATTGTGGTTTTCTCTATGCATTATTTCTGCCCGGCGGCCTCAGCATCACGGACAAGTGACGGATCCGGGGTGATGTGCAGTTCAACCCTGCGATTTAAGGCCCTTCCTTCAGGGGTGTCATTAGATTCCACAGGAGCATCGAAGCCCATTCCGATTGTTTTAAGACGGCTGGCCTGTACCCCCTGATTTATCAGAAAGACCTCGACAGAATTGGCCCGTCTTTCAGAAAGGTCCTGATTATAAGTGGCTGAACCTACGTTATCTGTATGCCCTATTATCGCGACCTCTGTCTTGTTGTACCTTTTGATGACGTCGGCAATTTTGATCAGACCAAGACGTGATTCAGGTTTCAGGGCGGACTGACCTGTATCGAAGAGGATATTATCCCGCATCGTGACCCTGATCCCATCGTCTGTGCGCTGGACCTCTGCAACGGATGCCAGCTCCTGGGCCTGTTTGTCCATGTAATTACCGATCAGGCCACCTGATGCAGCTCCAAGTATGCCCCCGATCAAAGCCCCTGTTCCTGAGCTCTTTTTCCCGCCGATTAGTGCACCTGTGGCAGCTCCTCCGAGACCACCAATAATGACCCCCTGCTGTGTGCGTGACATTGAGGAGCATCCTGACTGAGTCAATCCTGTCAGCAACATGCATACCCCTGACACTGCAATGATCTTCAACCTTACATTCCCAAATACCATTGATGTTTCCTCCTTTATTGATGCATTTTTAAGTTTCCTGCAAGATAAATGATTATACAGAAATTCCCGGAATTACTGTATATTATTTTATGACCTCTGTGGTTGAATGAGCAGTACTTGTATTGTGTTCTATAGCCAATTTTCATATACTAATCCATCATGGAGCATGAACATCACCCAAAAATAGCTTCTCACGATGAGCACCACGACCATCCCCACGAGCATGTCCACAGGGGAATTGAGAAGAAACGTCTTACGCTGGTAGCGATGCTTACCGGCTCTATGATGGTGATCGAAGGTATTGGCGGCTATGTAACTAACAGCCTTGCCCTCCTTTCTGATGCTTTTCACATGCTGACTCACTTCGGGGCGTTAATGATTAGTCTGTCGGCGATCATAATTGCAACAAGGTTTCAGTCTGAAGACAAGACCTTTGGTTACTGGCGGGCTGAAATCCTGACGGCGCTACTGAATGGCATTACCCTTGTCCCGATCGTCGGATATATCCTGTATGAGTCTTATCAGAGATATATGCACCCTGAACCTATCAGGGATACCCTCATGCTTGGTGTTGCATTCGCGGGACTTGTTGTAAACATTGTCAGCGCCCTTGCCCTGTGGGGGGTTGGCAAGGAAGACATTAACATTAGGGGGGCGTTTCTCCATATGCTTGGGGATACACTCTCCTCTGTGGCTGTAATAATTGCAGGAATAATTATACATTTCACAGACTGGATGGTTGTGGACCCTATTGCCAGTGCGATAATAAGCATCATGATATTGATCTGGTCCCTGGGGCTCATATATGAGTCAGTGCACGTCCTTCTTGAATCTGTCCCGAAAGGAATAAAGCTTGATGAGGTTGAGCGTATGATTAGAACTATCCCACAGGTTAAGGATATTCACGATATTCATATATGGCAGATTACCTCAGGTATGTATTCCATAACCTGTCATGTTGTCGTAGAGGATACGACCATATCAGGGTCGCAGGGAATAATAGTACAGATCCAGTCCACACTGGATAAGAACTTTCATATAACGCACGCAAATATCCAGTTGGAGCATTCTCTCTGAAGAGTTCACTTGAGAATCCCCGTAAACTGTGCTACTTAGTCCCGGTGACAGGTTGTGTAGTAACCCATGAGCGACTTGCCGGAGCAGTTGGGTACCTGTCAAGGCGATCAGGCGGAGGAAAGCCCGACCTTTAGAGTCGGGAAGGGTTCCCCGCCTGAGAGTCCTTATGACAGGTCAACTGCGCAGGCGTTGAGCGAATGGGTTGCCACACAACCTGTCCCGGATTTTCATGAACCTTTGTGAGCCCTGGCTCATGACGGTTCACCTGGTTATCAGTTCATCAAAATCAGCTATTCCTGTAAAATGGTCAGATGATCTTATACCCAGTCTGGAGCTTGGCCTTGCCTTGAATATCAGACAACCCATGCCGTAATCTCTTGCAGAAAACAGCACATTTTCATTGTCATCAACCAGCATGGTTGTCTCTTTGTCAAATCCGATGAGTTGTTTTAATTTTGGCCAGAAGGCAGTATCCTCCTTAGGGAGCCCTATGTCGAAGGCACATACTACGGAGTCAAAATATTTGCCGATTTCAGTCTTCCTTAGCTTTAAATCAAGTGTCTTGTAATGGGCGTTCGTTACGAGATGTATGCGTTTTTTCATTGAACGCAGGAATCCAAGAAATTCTTCTGCATGTGGATGGACAGCAATGAGGTGATGGACCTGCTCTTTTAGTGCAGGTATGTCGAGGTCAAATTCTTTTGACCAGAAATCTATGTCTGTCCATGCGAGGGTCTTTTCTTCTTTCTTGTATCTTGCGAGGAGTTGCTGCCTTGCCTCACTTATTGGAACATTGTATTTTTCTGCATACTTCTCGGGCAGAAAGTGTTCCCAGAAATAATCGTCAAAATATCTGTCAAGGAGTGTGCCGTCCATATCAAGCAAGACCGTGTCTATATTATTCCATGAAAAATTATTCATATTCCCTTTTTTATAATCCCGCCGCCAACCAGCAAATCACCGTCATAAAATACAACAGACTGCCCCGGGGTAACAGCGCGCTGGGGGTCTTCAAATACGACTTTAATATGACCTTCTCCTTCAGGGGTTATCATTGCTTTTACCGCCTGTGACCTGTATCTGATCTTCGTGTAATACAGCTTGCCCTGATCAGGCAGTTCGCCGCTAATCATATGAATATCTGAGGCTACAAGACCTCCTGCAAACAACTCCTGCTCAGTTCCAAGAACAACCTCATTCTTTTGTGCATCTATATTTATTACATAGAGCCGTTCGCCTGCTGAGATCTTAAGCCCCCTCCTCTGTCCAATTGTGTAAAACGGAATACCATCGTGTTCTCCCAAAACCGTTCCTGAAGATGACACGAAATGCCCAGTGTTAATGGCTGTTGATGTGTGTTCTCTGATAAATTCCCTGTATCCCTCATGTGTGACAAAACAGACCTCCTGACTTTCTCTCATTTCTGATACAGGGAGGTCTAAAGATTCTGCCTTACTGATGACCTCTTTCTTTGTGTAGCCGCCAACTGGAAAGATTATGTTTGAGAGCTGGTCCTGAGTAAGCCTGTAAAGGAAATAGCTCTGATCTTTGTGAGGGTCCAGACCCTTTGTCAGGTTGTACCTGTTGCGAGTTTGATCGTAGCTGACCCGTGCATAATGTCCTGTAGCTATGAAGTCTGCACCTATGCTCCGTGCCTTTTCAAACATGAGAGAGAATTTGATCTTTTCATTACACCTTGTGCAGGGATTCGGAGTGCGTCCCTCTGCATATTCCCGGCAGAATTCATCAACAACATACTCTTTAAACTCCTTGTGTGCATCCCAAATGTAATAGGGTATCTTAAGTTGCTCCGCTGCATACCTCGCAAGTCCTGTCTTACAACAGGACCGGTCATGCCATTCTCCATCAAGGTACTCCCCATCTCCCCATATCCTGAGTGTGGCGCCGATTACTTCATAACCCTGTTCAACCAATAGGAGGGCTGCGACAGAGCTGTCTATTCCGCCGCTAAGTCCAACAACAACCTTTTTCCTGCTCACCTGAAAATGTCCTCTATACTTCCGCCCCAGAAATTATAATGTTTAACTATTCTCCACCAACTCCAGTATCCTTGTGAGGTCATCCGTGGAATAATAGTCCACGACAATCTTTCCGCCTTTTTTCTCTTCCTGAATCCTCACCTTTGTTCCCAATGTGCGCTGAAGTCTCAATTCAACATCCCTTATCGCAACATTCTTTGACTCTACGACCTTCTTTTTTCCTTTCTTAATCCCCCATTTTTTTGCGAGATACTCTGTTTCGCGGACTGAAGCGCCTTTATTTACTATATACTCGGCAAACCTGAGTTGCTCATTCCTGTTCGTAAAGGATAGGATTGCCTTTGCATGTCCTGTTGTAATAACAGATCGGGATAGAAATTCCTGTATCTTTTCAGGTAGTGTAAGCAGACGCATATAATTTGTTACCGTAGAACGCTCTTTACCTACCTTCGCTGCTATCTCTTCCTGAGTCAGGCCAAATTCGTCTGTAAGGCGCTGGTAACCCTGAGCTGACTCTATGGGATTTAAATTCTCTCTCTGAAGGTTTTCTATAAGGGCTATTTCCAGTGATTTTTCATTTGACAGGTCTTTTATTACAACAGGTATTTTATTAAGCCCCGCAATCTGGGCAGCCCGCCATCTCCGCTCCCCTGCCACCAGTTCATAAGCCCCGTCGTTGATGTGTCTCACTATAACCGGCTGTATTACACCATGCTCCTTTATGGAGTCTGCGAGTTCCCGCAGAGCTGTATCTTCGAAGAACTGTCTGGGCTGGTATTTGTTTGGAATGATCCGGGTAAGTTCCAGCTCTGATACAGGAATCCTGCTATCGTCAGGCCGTGCATGTGCGGCCGCACCTGGAATTAATGTCCCCAGCCCTCTACCCAGAACCATTTTTTTTGTCATTTTTCATAACCTCCAGCGCCAGTCCGAGATACGACTGGGCGCCCCTTGAATTTATGTTATAGGTAATAATTGGTTTTCCATGGCTTGGTGCCTCTCCAAGTGCAACATTCCTCGGGATTGTGCTGTTAAAAACCTTATCCTTAAAATGTCCCTTGATTTCCTGTGCAACCTGATGTGACAGATTATTCCTCCCATCGAACATGGTAAGGAGTATGCCTTCAATATCGAGAGAAGTGTTCAGGGATTTTTGAACGAGCTCTATGGTCCTCATAACCTGACTGAGCCCCTCTAACGCAAAGTACTCGCACTGAACGGGAATAATCACAGAGTCAGCAGCAGTTAATGAGTTTATAGTCAGCAATCCCAGTGACGGCGGACAGTCAAGTATAATGAAATCGAAGTTGTCCCTTACAGGATAGAGGACATTTCTAAGGACGAACTCCCTATTTTCGAGTTCTATTAGCTCAATTTCAGCGCCTATAAGATCAATGCCGGCCGGGATAACCTGAAAATAGCGCAAGTCTGTCGGCCGCATGACTTCCGTGATGTCCATCCTGCCTATCATGACATCATATATCGAAGTCTTGATGTCTCTTCTGTCTATACCAGACCCGCTAGTTGCATTTCCCTGTGGGTCCATGTCAACAAGCAGGACTTTCTTTTCTGCAACAGCAAGCGAGGCAGAGACATTTATGGCAGTTGTCGTCTTGCCAACGCCGCCCTTCTGGTTTGTTATAGAGATTATTTTGCCCATAAAATCAATAGGTTACGACATGCAGAGAGATAATCAGGGATAATTTTATCATAGTGGCTGCATTAATGGAAGTATTATAATAAATACGAATGTTCCACGTGGAACATTCATCGCCGTATCTTCCTTCCGGTCACGAAACTTGTCTCCACTTGATTTATGCGGAAGTGAACCATGAGACATTGAGTACTTGTGGCTAAAATAGAATTTCCGGTGAACCATCATGAGCCCTTCGACTGTTCGGCACATTCACAGCTCAGGACTTACAAGATGTCATGAAAAACGTCATTCCCGCGCAAGCGGGAATCCAGACCGGGGCATAGTTCTGGATTCCCACTCCCTGCTTAAATCCTGCGGGGACAGGTTCCGTGGGAATGACGGGTACTTAGGAGCATTTTCAGGTGGACATGCCTGAGCCATTCAACTGTTCGGCACGCTCACAGCTCAGGGCTCACAAAGGCAGATGAAAATCCCCCTTAGTCCCCCTTTGCAAAGGGGGAAATCCGTTCCCACACTGTACAAAGGGGGAAAGTAATTCTTCTCTGTATAAAAGAGGGAAATCAGCTCCCCCCTTTATTAAAGGGGGAGAGGGGGGATTTGAACGGGGATTTTTAGGTGAACCGTCATGAGCCCTTCGACTGTTCGGCACGCTCACAGCTCAGGGCTCACCAGGGTTCATGAAAACGTCATTCCCGCGTAAGCGGGAATCCAGGCCGATTGCCTGGTTCTGGATCCCCACTCCCTGCTTAAGTCCTGCGGGGACAGGTTCCGTGGGAATGATGGGTACTTAGGAGCATTTTCGAGTGAACCTATATGGCCTTGCTGCGCGCCTGTTTTGCTATTGTAATTGCAAGGACGGATATTGCCGCCGGCGTCATGCCTGGGATGCGCGATGCCTGACCCAGTGAAACTGGTTTAACAGACAGGAGCTTCTCTTTTATCTCATTGGAAAGACCGGATATGTTGTGGTAATCAAAATCAGCAGGGATTTTCTTCTGTTCCATATCCTTGTGGCGGTCAACCAGTTGTATCTGCCGCTTTATATACCCCTCGTACTTTATTTCAACTTCAACTCTAAACTTAATGTCTTTATCGAGCGGGCTGTCTGGCGGACTTAACTGCTCGATTTCTGTATAGCTAACTTCAGGTCTCTGAAGCAGTTGTGAAAGAGTCAGGTCAGGCCTTATGCTCCCCTCACTCCCACACTTAAAGGGGGCGGCGCTCTTTTCTTTTTCATATTCAATGTCATCCCGATCTTGTTTTGTTGTCCCGTGATCTCGCATTGCCGGAGAGACTGAAATAAATTCAGTAGGACGGATGTCTTTACCGGAACATTCTTTGTATGGAATGCGTGGTGCGTTGCCAATGCGTGTCCTTTTAAGTCTCGATATTTCATGCGCTATTGAGTTTGTTGTTTCTTTGTACTTTTTGTAACGTTCCTCTGAGACAAGACCTGTTTTGTATCCCTTTTCTGTAAGGCGTGAATCCGCGTTGTCGTGACGCAACAGGAGCCTGTATTCAGCGCGCGACGTAAACATCCTGTATGGTTCCTGTGTCCCTTTGGTTACAAGGTCGTCAATGAGAACGCCGATATATGCCTCTGACCGGTCCAATATAAGAGGTACCCGGCCCTGTACCTTTAATGACGCATTAATTCCGGCCATAACTCCCTGCGCTGCCGCCTCCTCGTAACCTGAAGTGCCGTTTATCTGGCCGGCATTATACAAGCCTTCAATTAACTTAGTCTCAAGTGTGTGTTTAATCTGTGTTGGTGGTATGAAATCGTACTCAATGGCATAGCCTGGCCTCATGATCTCTGCCTCTTCAAGTCCTTTGATGGACCTGACCAGATCTACCTGGACATCTGCAGGAAGACTCGTGGATATCCCATTGGCATACATTTCTACGGTGTTGTAGCCTTCAGGTTCGAGAAAGACCTGGTGTTTTTCCTTACCCGAAAATCTTACTATCTTGTCTTCGATGGACGGGCAATATCGCGGTCCTATACCCTTTATAACCCCTCCATACAGGGGTGACCGGTCAAGGTTTTTCCTTATAATATCATGAGTCACAGGAGATGTATAAGTAAGATAGCAGGGTACTTGCCTGGCATCTATTTTGTCTGTCATGTATGAGAACGGAACCGGTGGTTCATCCCCGTGCTGTGCTGTCATGACGCTGAAGTCTATGCTTCGGGCATCAATCCTTGGAGGAGTGCCTGTCTTTAGCCTCCCAATAGTAAAGCCAATACGTTGTAAATCCTCGGATAGACCTAACGAAGGAAATTCACCTGCCCTCCCTGCCGGATAGCTTGTAAGGCCAACATGTATTAGTCCCCGGAGGAATGTGCCTGTTGTCAGAATAACCGCCTTGGCGGTGTACTGCATGCCAAGGTTTGTCTCCACGCCCCGGACACGGTCGCCCTCAATAATAAGCCTCTCGACGACCCCCTGAACAATATCAAGATTGTTCTGTGATTCCAGTAGGTTACGCATGGCGAGCTTATATGCATTTCTGTCAGCCTGGGCGCGCAGTGCCTGTACTGCCGGACCTTTGCTGGTGTTCAGCATCCGGAACTGGATGCCAGCTGCATCTGTTACCCTTCCCATTTCACCGCCAAGTGTATCAATCTCGCGCACGAGATGGCCCTTCGCAATTCCTCCAATTGCAGGATTACAGGACATCAGGGCTATATTGTCTATATTGAGCGTAATGATGAGGGTTTTGCACCCAAGCCTTGAAGATGCCAATGCTGCCTCGCACCCGGCATGTCCGGCGCCGACTACAATTACGTCGTAACATACGTTTGACATAGTGGGTTATACTATCATAATCCAACATGTTACAACAAATTCAGCAATATGTTCCACGTGGAACATTCCTGTGTAAGGCCTTGCATGATATTACTTTCCAATACAGAACTCGCTGAAAATCCTGTTTAGGATGTCTTCTGCTGATACGACCCCTGTTATCTGTCCAAGGCTATCAAGGCTGCCGCGAAGGTGAAGTGCAAGTATTTCCAGCGGTAATTTATTGTGAAGGGCTTTGAGAAAGTTGTTAAGTTCATTCCTCGACTCTTCTAATGCGTTCTTATGTCGCAAGTTGGTAACAACTGCCTCCCCAGCGGTTAAGTTGTCATTTCCGGCTACGGTATCACGTATAACCTTCCTGAGCGATTCCACCCCTTCACCCCTTATTATTGATGTATGAGCGATAGGGGTGTTACATTTGATTAACTCATGTTCGATGAGGTTGCCTTTGTCTATCTTATTGATTATAAAAACCCTTTTCTTTCCGTTTGTCTTTTTGATAAGTTCTAAATCCCATTCCGTCAGTGTCTCACTTCCATCAAATACAATTAATACGAGTTCAGCAGAGCCTATTGACCGGTACATCCGTCTGATCCCTTCCTCTTCAACTGTGTCTGTGGTGGAACGGAGTCCGGCTGTATCCAGGATTCTAAGGGGGAGTCCGTGAACAACGGTAGTGCCATCCACTATATCCCTTGTTGTTCCGGGGTAAGGGGTCACTATGGCGCGCTCTTCACCCAATAGCATATTCAGCAGGCTTGACTTCCCAACATTTGTCCTGCCGACTATTGCTGTTACTACCCCTTCCTTCAGGGGCTTCCATCTGTAGTAACCCTCAATTAGCATGTCTATTAGTTCTATTGATGAACGGACGCGCCCTTCGGCATCATTCATGACAGCGCCTGTGTCTTCTTCCGGGAAGTCAATAAATGCCTCGATAGATGCTGCTGCACTGGTTAGGTTATTGCGTAACTCATTGATAATGCGTGATAATCTGCCTTCAAGCTGCCACAATGCAGTTTTGAGGCCTTCCTCTGTTTTGGCATTTATTATATCAACAACTGCCTCAGCCTGAGCCAAGTCAATCCTTCCATTTAGAAATGCCCTCTTCGTAAATTCCCCTGGCTCTGCAAGTCTTGCGCCTTCCCTGACAATGACTTCGAGAATTTTATCAGTGACCAAAGGACCACCATGGCAACTTATTTCAACCACATCCTCACACGTATAACTATGAGGGGACTTCATAATACTTACGATGACTTCATCAATAGCGTCTAATGATGAGCCCACGACATTACCATAATAAATGCTATGTGTTTTTGCATTACTAAGTGACTTGCCTGACTTGCTTCGAAAGACCCTGGATGCTATATTTAGCGCATCCTTTCCGCTAAGCCGTATAACACTAATTCCCCCAATGCCTGGAGGTGTAATTATTGCACAGATTGTGTCTTCCTGCCTGATCATACTCCATATATTATCATAATCGGCTTGATTAACAACAAGCGCCTTAAGCAACTCATGAGACGTGCAGGAGTATTATTTCTTAATAATATTTAATATCCCTTTAATCTATTTTTAATCCAGACAAGATAAAATCATCTCATTTTGAATAAAGGAGAATCTTTTATGGTCAGGAATGTTATCGGAAGCATAATCTTTGCCTGTCTGTTTCTTGTAACACAGCTCTCCTGGGGGGCGTGGCTTAATGACAGGGCACCCGATTTCAGCCTTCAGGATCGTTATGGAAAGACCATCTCATTGGGAGACATGAAGGGCAGGGTGGTCTTTGTTAATTTCTGGGCCAACTGGTGTCCCCCATGCAAAAAGGAATTCCCTGAACTTAACAAACTCTCAAAAAAATACAAAGAAGCAGACTTTGTTATCCTTGCCATAAACCTTGATAAACAGAGGGCCAATGTGGATGATTTTTTGGGTAAACTACCAGAGCCCCTTTCAGACAGAATGATCATACTGTTAGATCCCCGGTCCAGGGTTGTCTCATCATATGGCGCAAGGGCAATGCCTACATCTTTTATAATTGATAAGCAGGAGACCATCCGGTATGTCCACCTTGGCTTTAATGAATCAGACCCCGGCAAGTGGATAACTGAGATAGACTCACTAATAAAGTAGGATGACGGCCCAATGAAACAAAAGTTTATACTCAGACTTATACTCATTATAATTATTCCAATATTGTCAGGTTGTGCCATGGTCAAACCCTGGGAAAGGGAATATCTGGCAGATCCCATTATGCAGTTTGACTACTGTAAGGAAGAAAAGGCTGTGCGGGAACACTTCCTCGCTACACGGGAGGGAAGCTCAGGTAGTTTCAGTGTTAGTGGAGGCGGTTGTGGCTGCAATTAAGGCAATGAAAAGAACTGGTTATAGATACTTTTTCATTCTTACCTGCCTCTTCCTTCTTACATTTTTTTCAAAAAACTCCAGGGCAGAGGATTATGCGAATGCAGATACATATATCCATGACTTCAATAACGGGATAATTGTCTATAGCGGTGTCTTTGCATTGAATAAGGATATTACACTGGATACATCTGCATATTTTAAGTATACGTTGGACCTTATCAATCCCAGCTTCTTCAGCGAGGAAGGTGAAGGCGAGGATGAAGGTCATGTGAAGGGTGATAAACCTGTGGCAGCCATTTCAGGAGCATCTGCCGCCTCTGGCAGAGGAGGGGATACGAGGAATGAGTTAACAGCAGGTATTACTCATAACTTTGCTGATGTGATTGGTATTGAAATGTATTATGATTACAGCAAAGAAGGTGATTATACATCAAACACGCCCACTGTAACCTTTAAGAAAGACCTCTTTGAAAAGAACACAACACTTACCTTAGGCTACTCAAAGAGCATGGATCAGGTTTATGGAAAATTCATGACCGGTACGAAAGACAGGGATACGGACAACTATTTTTTCGGTATTACTCAGGTCATCTCCCCTGTCACTGTAGCACGGGCTGGATATTCAAGGAGTAAAGTAACAGGTTTTACCTCTGAAGGGATTAGGTTGGTACCGATAGACGGGGCCACACAGGCATCATGCACTGACAAATCCGTCACATGTGTTGACGAGGTATTTCCAGACGCACGTTCAAGGAATGCCTACTTGTTTGGCATCAATTACTACTTCAAAGATGGTTTTATAGATCTTCTGAAGAGGTCGGCCCTCAGGCTCACATTGCGCTATTACAGTGATGACTGGGATATCCACTCTCACACAGAAGAGGTTGAGTATTATAAGTACCTGTCAGATCAGAACATCATCCGGCTGAATCTCCGGTATTATGATCAGGGTAAGGCTTTCTTTGTCAAAGATGCCTACTTGAATTCAGATTTATTTAAATCATCATCCCCTCAGCTTACTGATTTTAACTCACAACTTATAGGCATAAAACTGACACATGCACTTGAGGATATAGAGGGAGGTTATATTGAAGGGAAATATGAATACTATACTCAGTCCATCAATGTAAATGCCAATGTTTTTATGCTTGGGGTGAGATTCAACTTCTAAATTAGGAGACAGGACAGATGGATACAACAGGAAACGTATCTTTTGGTGTAGCATTTATCGCAGGCCTCTTATCTTTTGTATCGCCCTGCGTGCTCCCGTTGTTACCCTCCTATGTCTCATTCATCACAGGCATGTCGTTTGAAGCAATAACCGGGGAGGAGGACAGGGCCAGGGTGAAAAGGATGACCGCTATACACTCCCTGTTTTTTATCCTCGGATTTTCCATTGTATTTGTGTCACTTGGTGCATCTGCAACATTTGTGGGTAATTTCCTGAACCAACAGCAACTCGCATTCCAGAAGGTGGGCGGCGTTATTATAATTCTGCTTGGCACACATTTTACAGGAGTCATAAACTTTGGCCTCCTGCAGAAGGACAAGCGATTTCACATAAAGGATAAACCTCTCGGATATGCAGGCTCCCTGCTTGTCGGGATTAGCTTTGCAATGGGCTGGACCCCTTGCATCGGACCAATCCTGGCCGCTATACTTATGTACGCCACAACAACGAGCAGCATGGGCCATGGAATGGCACTCCTGTTTATTTACTCGATGGGTCTGGGCATCCCGTTTTTTCTCTCATCTCTGGCCATTAACACCTTTTTAAGTACTTTTAAAAGGATTGCCCCGTACATGAAGGTCGTAACTGTCGTAAGCGGCGTATTCCTGATCGGGGTTGGGTTGTTGATATTCACTAATAACTTCGGTATCCTTTCCCATTATGTCACATACTGGTTTTCAGAATAAACGGGCGATTCCCCTTATTGCACTGTTTATTTTACTGATATCACCAATTCCGTCCTTTGCAAGAGTCTTTAAGAAGACCAGCGTATTGATGGGTACAGACATTGAACTGACTGCTTCGGATTCGGATGAGTCCAGAGTCAATACTGCATTTAATGCTGCTCTTCATGAAATAGACCGGATTGAAAATGAGATGAGCGAATGGAAAGATGGGACTCCGCTATCCATAATCAATCAGAAGGCAGGGAAAGAGGCGGTACCCGTGCCTGAAGAGCTGTTCAATGTCCTGCTTGCGGCTCAAAAGATCTCTGAATTATCTGAGGGTGCATTTGATGTATCGTGGGCCTCGATGAGGGGGGTGTGGAACTTTTCAAAGGGAATGGAGCATGTGCCATCCGCAGAAGATGTCAGTGAGAAGCTTTCGTTGGTCAATTATAAGGATATTGAACTGGATGGGATAAAGAAGACCGTATTTCTTAAAAGGCCAGGGATGGCCATCGGTCTCGGCGCTATTGCAAAAGGGTATGCTGTAGACAGGGCCATGCAGGCATTAGTAAACTCAGGGATTAAAAATGCAATAGTTAAGGCCGGGGGAGATATGAGGGTTCAGGGGACTGATGATGGAAAACCATGGGAGATTGGCATACAGCACCCGAGAAACAGGGAGAAACTGTTGGGAAAGCTGGCCCTCAGCAACATCTCTATCTCTACATCCGGAGATTATGAAAGGTTCTTTATAAAAGATAACATCCTGTATCATCACATTATGAACCCTAAGACAGGCTATCCAGCCAGGGGCTGCCAGAGTGTAACCATTCTTGCTCCAGACACCATGACATCAGATGCACTGTCAACTGCTGTCTTCGTCCTCGGCCCTGAAGAAGGTATGCAGTTGATTAAAAGTCTTCCAGGAATAGAGGGGATTATAGTGGATAGTAATGGAGATGTGCTCCATTCACCGGGTATATACTTACATTAGTAAAACGCTTCACAATTTACATTGAACTGGAATTTACCTTTTTAGGCGGTTTTTCCGGTACAAATCTTTGCGGGCTTATTAGGTGCGACAATTCTATGTTCTTCTTTATGTATATCTATGCTCTCTTTAGTCCGGTCTTCCTGGTTAATCATTTATTTCAGGGAAAAGGCGTATGATGCCTGATACCTGTTTAATAGGAAAATTCTCTTGACATTTCAACTGACTGAATTATAATTATCTTTTTCGAAGGAGGCATTATGTCGCTTACATACAGACCACACAACAAGAGCAGGAAAAGGACCCATGGCTTCAGGAGACGGATGAAGACAAAAGGCGGGAGAAATGTCTTAAGCCGTAGAAGGGCCAAGGGGCGTGCAAGGTTGACAGTTTAACCTATTTGAAATACCTGTATTGAGTGAATCGAAATATAAGATCCGGAAGGGATGGGAATACCGGCATATTTACAAAATCGGGCGGAGAAAGGCCAGTCGTTATTTAGTCCTCTACTATGTAGAAACCAACCTTGGATACAGCCGGATTGGATTATCTGTCAGCCGAAAACTTGGCAATGCCGTTAAACGCAACAGGGTTAAAAGACTTATCAGAGAGATCGTCAGGGCTGATGATTATGCATTCCTAAATGAGGCAAGTATGGACATGGTAGTTGTTGCCCGTCAGGGAATGGTCGGAATAAAACTGGCTGAGGCAAAGGATGCGTTTACTAATTTAGTCAGGTCAATAGAACGTTGAATATTAAAGGTTCACAACTCTTTGTTATTACTATCAGGAATTACCAAAGGTACTTGTCCATATTAAAACCCCCATCCTGCAGATTTTATCCGACGTGTTCACAATATTCAATAGATGCGTTTGAACGATTTGGGGTCTTTAAAGGAATTATTAAAACTGTTTTGAGGTTATTCAAGTGCCATCCGTTTCACCCGGGCGGGTACGACCCGGTCAAATAAGAGACTCTGCTTATGGATAGTATGAATAAAAGGATATTGATTGCTATAGTGTTGTCAGTAGCTGTGCTGGTGGTATATCCATTTATTGTGCCGGCGCCAAAGGTCTCTCCAAAGAAGGAGCTGCCTGCATCTCAGGGAGTAGATCAGGTGGCAGAGAACAAGGAAGGCAAAACACTTACTGAAATAGTTACGACTCATGCCAGGGGTGAGGTCGGCAAAGAGGAACGTATGATAGCTGTAGATACGGATCTCTATAAGGCGATATTCACCAATAAAGGCGGGGTCATTAAACACTGGGAATTAAAGAAGTATTGGATGGATGTTACCAGGCAGAAAAGTATTGTCCTCTTTGATCCAGGACAGGACATGGTGATGTCCTACCCACTTGGTATTTCTGTGGGGAACAATGAATTAAGCAGAATGTTGAAAGACGGTCTCTATAGTGTTGATGGCTCTGACTTACAGTTAAGCGCCGGCAATCCAACAGGAACACTTGCCTTTACCCTTGTGGATCCAAAGAGCGGTAAAGGTTTTAAAAAGAAATTCACCTTCCACAATGACACATATAATGTTGATGTAGATATCCTTCCGGTAAACATCACAGAAAACTATTCAGTTTCAACAGGATCAAACTTCGGTATCCATGAGTGGGGTGAGGAAAGGATACTTGGATTTGTAGGGCCGCTGACTATGGTTGGTTCTAAGGTAAATAAAGACAAAGTGGCCAAGATAGAGGGACCGGTATATCACGATGGCGATATAAAATGGACGGCCATTCAGGACAAGTATTTCATATCAGCCCTGATACCAAAAGATAAGGTCAACAGGGTTATTGTCATAAAAAATAAGGCAAAGGATGTTCAGTCTTCCATTGAAGTTACGACCGGACAGAAGATTTCCTTAGAGCTTTATGCAGGCCCAAAGGAGTCTAAGAGGCTGGAGGATCTTGGGGTTGGGCTTGATAAGAGCATCCCATTTGGCTGGTTTATGTTTTGGGAGCTGGGTCCAATAAGCTGGCTGGCAAAGGGGTTGTTCTACGTCCTCCAGATTTTCCACAAGTATAGCGGTAATTATGGGATTTCTATTATAGTCCTTACTGCTGTTATCAAGATCATCTTTGTACCGCTCACATACAAGAGCATGAAGTCTATGAAAGACATGCAAAAGCTTCAGCCTGAACTCCAGAAATTACAGAAGAAATACAAGGATGACAGGGCTGAGCTTAATAAGGCAATGATGGAGATGTATAAAACCCACAAGGTCAATCCTCTTGGTGGGTGTCTTCCTATGTTGCTGCAATTGCCGGTCTTTATAGGACTGTATAATCTGCTTGCAAGCTCAATAGAGCTGAGACAATCTCCTCTATTCTTATGGGTTAAGGACCTTTCTTTAAAAGACCCTTACTATGTACTCCCTATCATAATGGGGATAAGCATGCTTCTGCAGCAGAAGATGAGTCCTACTACTGTTGATCCGACGCAGGCAAAGATTATGCTTATAATGCCTGTTATCTTTACCTTCTTCTTCCTGAACTTCCCCTCAGGGCTGGTCCTTTACTGGCTTGTAAACAACCTCCTGACGGTTGGCCAGCAGGTCATTCAGAACAAATATTTTTCAGGCAAGTAGCGCCGGCCTTTAGTTCGATAGTTCGACAAGCTCACTACTCACTACAGGTGTGGCCGGCTTCATGTGGGGGATGAACCCCCACGCTACGGTAATTGGGGACACTTCCCCCACAGGTGGCGCGATGGGAAGTGTCCCCGTCAAAACGGAACAATTTTCTGCAATGCCGATTCGTATGCCTTGTAAGCCTCCGGCCCGAACAGAACAAAACGTACGATCTCAATCTCCGGATGAGATTTCACATATTCAATAACGGTCTTCAATGCAACCGGCGCTGCTTCGTCAAAGGGATAACCGTATGCGCCCGTGCTTAATGAGGGGAATGAAATGCTACCGATGTTATTGTCAGTTGCGCGCTGAAGGCTGTTTCGATAGGCGCTTGCAAGAAGTTCCGCTTCTCCTTTATTACCTCCATGATAAATTGGCCCTACCGTATGTATTACATATTTCGCCTTCAGTCGTCCGCCTGAAGTAATCACGGCGCTGCCCGTGGGGCATCCTCCGATCTTCCTGCACTCTTCCATAACCTGCGGTCCGCCTGCCCTGTGAATAGCGCCATCAACACCACCACCACCCCGGAGACCTGAATTCGCAGCATTAACAATTGCCTCAGTCTCCTCTTTCGTAATATCACCTTCGACTAATTCTATAATGGAGTTATTTACTTTTACTTTCATAAGTACCTCCTTTTGAATGTATAGTCGTTGTCCCTGTTAATAAATTTATGATATGATACACCGTTGAAAAATGCAAAAAGAACGGGAAAGGATAGACTGTTTTAAATGCAGGCACTTCTATATCACATGGGAGCAGGATTTTCCAAGGGGTTGCAAGGCGATGGGATTTAAGACGAGGGAGATGCCCTCTGATGTTGTTTTTCAGTCGTCAGGTATGGAGTGTATGAGGTTTGAAGGCAAGGAGACCCCGGAAGGATCTCGTAATTAAATATGGTGTCCCAGGAATTCTGTATTATACTGATTACTGCAGGCTCTGTTGAAGAGGGTGAAAGGATAGCCGGTTCACTGGTGGACAATCACCTTGTGGCCTGTGTGAATGTTGTGCCTTCAGTTACATCTTTCTTTTTCTGGGAGGGAAAGAGTGACAGGCAGTCAGAGGTACTCCTCATTGCAAAGAGCAGGAAGTCCCTTCTGAATAACATAATAGATCATGTAAAGAAAATTCATAGTTACACGGTACCGGAGGTCATAGCCCTCCCCATAATTGGCGGTCCTGAAGATTATCTTAAATGGGTAGAAGAAACCACTTCTTAGAAATATACAACGTGCTCCTTAAACACTTTGGCCCTCAGCACTGGTGGCCTGGTGAAACACCCTTTGAGGTCATAATCGGGGCAATCCTGACACAGAACACCTCCTGGGATAATGTTGAAAAGGCGATTCTATCACTTAAGGCATCCGGGAACTTAACTCCGCATGGACTATATAAACTCCAATTAGACAAACTTGCACTCCTAATCAGGTCATCGGGTTATTTTAATATCAAGGCAAAACGCCTTAAAAACTTCCTTTCTTTCCTCTTTAATGATTATGAGGGTGATTTAGGCCGTTTATTGAAGGAGGATGGCAAAATATTGCGGCACAAGCTTCTTAGTGTAAATGGTATTGGACATGAGACTGCTGATTCAATACTGTTGTATGCTGCAGAATACCCCGCTTTTGTAGTAGATGCGTATACAAAAAGAATATTCTCAAGACATGGTTATGTAACTTCCGATGCAACTTACCATCAAATTCAGGAACTGTTTGCAGCAGCCCTTCCGGTAGGTACTCAATTATACAATGAGTATCATGCCCTGATAGTCAGGGTCGGCAAAGAGCTGTGCAGGAAAACGCCCCGCTGTAATGAATGCCCTATTGAGTATGATTTGCATAAGAAGGGCAAAAATGCTATAAGATAAAAGATGTTTGACTTCTTTAAAAAGATAATAGGCACGAAAAATGAGCGGGAAATAAAGCGTCTTGATGAGATCGTAGACCGGATAAACTCCCTTGAGCAGTCAATCTCTTCTATCACTGACAGCGCCTTAAAACAGAAAACAGATGAGCTTCGCTCTGCTTTGTCAGCAGGAAAGACGCTTGACGAAATCCTGCCTGAGGCATTTGCCGTAGTTCGTGAAGCATCCAAAAGGACTATTGGTTTGCGCCACTATGACGTCCAGCTTATAGGCGGAATGATCCTGCATGAAGGCAAAATTGCCGAGATGAAGACCGGCGAAGGCAAGACCCTTGTGGCAACATTGCCTGTATATCTTAATGCACTGACAGGACGTGGAGTTCATGTTGTAACAGTTAACGATTATCTGGCAAGACGTGACAGCCAGTGGATGGGGCAGATATATAAATTCCTGGGACTTACGGTTGGGGTTATTCTTCACGGTTTGAACGACAGGGAACGGCAGGTGTCGTATGCAAGTGATGTTGTATACGGAACGAATAATGAGTTTGGTTTTGACTATCTCAGGGATAATATGAAGTTTGACGCAGCAACGTTTGTCCAGAGGGAGCTTAATTATGCCATAGTGGATGAGGTGGACAGCATCCTTATTGATGAGGCAAGGACACCGCTTATTATTTCAGGCGCTACTGAAGAATCAACTGACAAGTATTATAAGATAAACAAGATTATCCCTAATCTGAAAAAGGAAGTTGATTATACCATTGAAGAGAAGACGCGCACAGTTGCATTAACAGAAGATGGAAATGCGCAAGTGGAGAAGCTTCTTGGACTGAAAAACCTTTATGATATATCTAACATGGACCTGGTTCATCATGTGGTTATGGCCCTTAAGGCGCACGTCATCTTCAAGCGTGATGTGGATTATGTCGTAAAAGACGGCGAAGTTCTTATTGTTGATGAATTTACCGGCAGATTGATGCCTGGACGCCGTTATAGCGACGGCCTGCATCAGGCATTAGAGGCAAAGGAAAATGTAACTATTGCACAGGAAAACCAGACCCTTGCCTCCATTACATTCCAGAACTATTTCAGGCTGTATAATAAATTAGCCGGTATGACCGGCACTGCGGACACAGAGGCTGCAGAATTTCAGAGCATTTATAATTTAGAGGTCGTTGTGATACCTCCAAACAAGCCTATGATCCGTGCTGATCAGGCTGACCAGGTCTATAAGACTGAACGTGAAAAATTTAATGCAGTAGTGAGCGAGATTGCAGAAAAGAATAAAAAAGGGCAACCCGTATTGGTCGGAACCGTTTCCATTGAAAACTCTGAAAAACTTTCGGAACTTCTTAAAAAGAAGGGGATTAAGCATACGGTTCTGAATGCCAAGTTTCATGAAATGGAGGCAGAAATAGTTGCGCAGGCAGGGAGAAAGGGTGCTGTAACAATAGCCACTAACATGGCCGGTCGCGGTACTGACATCCTGCTTGGCGGTAACCCAGAGTTTCTTGCGAAAAAAGTATTTGCCGGACAACCGGAGTTGCCTACTGAAGAATGTGACAAGATATTCAGAGGGCTTAAGGATGAATGTGACAAGGAGAAGGAGGATGTCCTGAAATCGGGCGGACTCCATATAATCGGCTCAGAGAGGCATGAGGCAAGACGTATAGATAACCAGCTTCGCGGAAGGTCAGGCAGACAGGGTGATCCGGGGTCTTCCCGCTTTTATCTGGCGCTGGAAGATGACCTGATGCGCATATTCGGGTCAGACAAGATTGCCGGACTGATGAACAGGCTTGGCATGGAAGAGGGGACACCGATAGAACACAGGATGGTTTCAAAGGCCATCGAAAATGCCCAGAAAAAGGTTGAAGCCCATAACTTTGACATAAGAAAACACCTCCTCGAGTATGATGATGTAATGAATCAGCAGAGGACGGTCATATATAGTCAGCGCAGACAGATCCTTCAGGGTGAAGGCCTTACTGATGTCATATTTGACATGATCGAAGACCTTGTTGATGAAAACTTGTCCCTATATTGTGGAAAAGATATTTATCCTGAAGAGTGGGATATAAAAGGTCTTAAGGAGGCACTGTCAAGACAATTCGCCCTTGAGATAAGTGACAACGATATTGACTTTCTCCACACCGCTGTAGAAGGACTGAAAGACATTTTATTGGAGAAGTTACGGAAGGAATATGCTGATAAAGAAGCTGGGTTTACCAGTGAGGTCATGAGGCAGGTAGAAAAGGTAGTCCTGCTTCAAGTAGTAGATACCCACTGGAAGGACCACCTCCTTTCTATGGATCATCTGAAGGAAGGGATTGGACTTAGGGGGTATGGACAAAAAGATCCCCTTATTGAGTATAAGCGTGAAGGCTTTGACATGTTTAATGATATGATTAACAGAGTCAAAGCAGATGCAGTGGAACGGGTATTCAAGATCCAGCTTGTCAGGCAGCCTGAACCTGTTCATCATCACCAGCAACACGATCACGCCGGGCAACACGAACACCATCAGGGCCAACAGACTCAGTCCGAACAACCCTCTCAGCTTCAGCAGACACAGGTGCGCCCGCCGGTGCTTAATCCTGTTCCGGTGATGAGGCCTCAAAGGATGCAGCTTAATCGCGGTATGCCGCCGCCTCAGGCAAGTCAGGCACATAAGGGTGATAAAGTAGGGAGAAATGATCCCTGTACCTGTGGAAGCGGGAAAAAATATAAGAAATGTCATGGTGCGTAGCCTAATAAAGTTAAAAAGTTCTGCCGATAGTTAGTTGCTCGTATATAACCAGGGGCAACATGAGAGACCTTAAACAGGAAAATCAAAAACTTCGACGCACCCTTAAACAGGTACAGAAAGAACTTGCCTTCTTTATTAATGTAGGAAGACTTTTTACCTCTACCCTTGAACTCACTAAAGTAACAGAAATTATTACAGAAAATGTTCAGAAAATAGTCCCTGCTGAGGCATGGTCTCTTTTATTGATGGACGAAAAAATGGACGAACTCTATTGTTCTGTTGCCAAAGGGGGCTACCTTCCAGGAGAGCTTAAAGATGTCAGGCTCAGCATAGGGGACGGTATAGCTGGAATTGTTGCAAAGCGGGGCAAACCCATGATTGTGCGGGATGTTCTAAGTCATAAAAATTGTAGTAAATACCTCAGGCAAATCAAGGGGATTGTACCAAAAGACGTCCTCTGCGTTCCAATTATCAGCAAGAAAAATACAATTGGGGTGCTGGAGCTTATAAACAGAAAAAATGGCAAGTCGTTTTCAAAGAGCGACCAGGACCTTATGATGAAATATGCTGACCAGGCATCCATGGCCATTGAACGTGCGTCCCTCTATAATAAGATGGCCAATCTTGCCATAACAGATGACCTGACGAAGTTATTTAACCTGAGATACCTTTACAGGGTACTCGACACAGAGGTTAAGCGGTGCAGAAGGTATCACTCTACATTCGCCATTATATTTTTAGACCTTGACTCCTTTAAGCTTGTTAATGATACACATGGTCATCTTATAGGCAGCAAGACCCTTGTTGAGGTGGCGAGGATGCTGGTAAGCAGCCTGAGGGATGTAGATATTATCGCACGTTATGGCGGAGATGAGTTTGTCATTGTTTTACCTCATACTACAGTTGAAATGGCCTACCGGATTGCCGCCAGGATTCAGTATGACATAAACAAGCACCCATTTCTTACAGAAGAGGGATTGTCACTTAATATAACTGCGAGTTTTGGAGTTGCAGGGTATCCGGATCATGCTGGTGACGAGACCGAACTTCTCAAAATAGCTGATTTGGCTATGTATACTGCCAAAGGCATGGGCAGAAACCGTGTTGTGGTTGCGTCAGACCCTGCCTTGAAATGAGGTTTACCCTGTTTTTCTATCCTACAGGCTGTAACGCCATTTCGGATTGATATTCTTCTTGTTTTTCCCGTTTTGCCAGGTGTACAGAGATTAGTTTTGAGACGCCCGGTTCTTCCATTGTTACTCCATAGAGCATGTCAGAGCCTTCCATGGTGCGTTTGTTGTGTGTAATGACCACAAACTGTGAGAAGCCCATCATTTCACGAAGGGTTCTAATATAGCGCTCCGTGTTTGTCTCATCGAGTGGTGCATCAATTTCATCAAGAACACAGAATGGGGTCGGACGGGCAAGGAATGTTGCAAAAAGCAGTGACATGGCTGTAAGGGCCTTTTCACCACCGGAAAGGAGTGCTAATTGGCTTACCCTCTTTCCAGGGGGCTGGGCAATAATCTCGATGCCTGATTCAAGGACATTGTTTTCATCGGTAAGTGCAAGCCTCGAGGTCCCTCCCTGGAAGAACATCTGAAACATCTGCTGGAATTTCTCATTAATAATATTGAAAGTATTAATGAACATCTCTTTTGTGGTCTTGTTGATTTTCGAGATGGTCGAGTGCAGGGTTTCACATGCCTGGGTTAGGTCAGCCTCCTGTGTGGTCATGAATTCATAACGCTGATTTAATTCCTGATATTCTTCAATGGATGCGAGGTTAACGGGCCCCATCCTGTTTAGTTTCTCCTTCAGCGCTGCGACCTCAGCAGACAGTGTTTCCATAGTTACGTTATTCAGTAATTCCTTATGAGCAGGGTTCCCGATCTCCCCTTCCAGTTCGACCTGGTAGGCAGTGTAAAGTGAATCCTTCAGGTGCCCTATCTGCAATCTCAACTCAGTCTTTTGCAGTTCTATCTGATTTAGGGAGCCCTTCAATCCTTCAATCTTCCGCCGCCTGTCCTTTATAGCCTCTTCCAGAGTCTTAAGCCTTTCCTCTCTGCTGTTTCTCTCCTGCTCCTTGCCGGTGACGTCTGCACAGAGGGCCTCTTTTTTAAGCCACTGCTCCTTAATAGCTGATTCTACGCCGGTTTTTTCAACAAGATACTCCTCAATGCGACCTCTTATCTTCAGGATTTCACCTTCCTTAATATCTATAAGCCCGCTTGCCTCCTGGATGCGCAATTCAATCTCTTTTATACGTATGGACAAAGACTCCCGTTTCTCTTTCTGTGTTGCAAGTTCCAGTTTCTTTAGCGTAACTTCCCGCTGTGCCTCCTCCCACCTTTCGCGGCCGAGCCTCTGTGTCTCTATGAGTTCCTGGATATGCTGTTCTATCGAAAGTTGTTCCGCCACCAGGGCATGGATGTCACCTTCATGTTTCCTTAATTCTTCATTTAAGACAGCCACCTCAGAATCTATCTCCCTTTCCTCTGCGGATAGGGTCTCAATCTGGAGCTTCCGCCTTTCTTCTTCATCCCGCAGTGCCTCAAGGTCCTTCTCTGTATTTACCAGCGACAGCTCAGTCTGACGTGTCTGGCTATTGATTTCTTCGATCTGATCATTTACCAGGGCACTCTCATCTTTTGTCCGTTCAAGCTCACCCTCAAGCGAGGATACTTCCTGACCAAGTTTAACCACATCGCCCTTGAGGTTCTTAAGTTCTTTTCTCTTCTCAATCAGTCCCTGCGATTTTCCGGTTGATACACCGCCGGCAATACGTCCGCCCGGTTCAACAATCTCGCCATCCAGGGTTGCAAATGTATAGCCTGTCTTGTCATCATTCCATAACGACAAGGCAGTATCAAGGTTATCTACAATTATGACATCAGAGAGGAGATATTCGGCAAGCGACCTGTACTCATCTTTGCAGGTTACAAAATTCAGCGCCGGGCCGATTACAGCGTTAGAAATGGGTATAGCGCCCAATTTTTCCTTCAATAAATGGGCGTTGTCCCCATTTATCCGGGGCTTCACAGGAATAAATGAAGAGCGTCCGGCGCTCTTTGTCTTTAAAAATTCTATAGCCTTTTTCGTTTCCCCGTGATCAGTTACCACAATATTCTGAAGGCGGTCACCGAGGACGGTTTCAATTACCTTTTCCGCAGAGAAACCCTCAGTCCCTGTTACTTCAAAGAAATCGGCAACTATCCCGCGGACCCCTTCAGCATTAATCTCATTTTTTGCCTTGGAAAGGAAAAGTGACCGGACCCCTTCCTGATACCCCACAAGGTTTTTCTCCATTTCCTCAAGGGAGTGATAGCGTGCCTCACTCCTGTGAAGAAGTTCCTTCTTTGCATTAAGGCGATCTGTCAACTCATAAATTGCATCATCCAGAGAAGCAGACTTGTCTGACAGGGATTCAAGATTACGTTGCTTTTCATCCAGTATACTCCTGGTGGAGTTTCTTATATCATCAGTTGAAGATATCCTGGTTCTGACATCTGATATTGCACCCAGGCTGTTGTTCCTCTCTGAGACGATGCGTTCCTTTAGTCGTGCCAGCTCAGAGGCCCTTGATTGAAGAGAGACCTCCCGGTTTCTTGCCTCTGTTATCCTCGTTACAATGCCAAAGAGGGTTTTACGGGCATTTTCAATCGTTTCCTGCAGGCTATGAAACTCCCTGCTTGCAGCCTCATATCTTCCCTCAACTTCATTGATGGAATCTTCCCCTTTTGAGAGGAAGTCATCAACAATGACCTTTTCCATATTATATGAGTCAAGAGATGTGGAAAGTGACGAAATATCTTCCTTCAGTCTCGCTATCTCAGATGATATACGTTCTATCTCGCTATTTTGGTGAGTCATCTGATTGTCAATGAGCAGCAGCCTGTTTTCTTTTCCTCCGATCTCTTTTTCCATCTCGTGGAGGAACTGTTTCATGGAAGCAAGGTTCTTGTCCTCTTCTATAATAGCTGTACGCGTCTCTTCTCCATCTGCCTCAATCCTGGTGAACTCAGACAGTGCCTGCATCTCCTCATTCCTCAGCGATTCCTCCCGGCTATTCATATCCTTAAGGCTGCCATCAAGATCAATATATTTTGCAACTGTAAGGGCTACGTCACGCTCCCTTATGCTGCCGGCAAGTTCCTGATAGTCTTTAGCCTTTCTGACCTGTCTGTCGAGAGAGTTTATCTGTCTCTTAACCTCTGAGATGATGTCCCGCACCCGCAGCAGGTTATGCTGAGTTGATTCTAATTTTCTGAGGGCTTCGGTCTTTCTGAACTTGTACTTCATTATTCCGGCGGTATCTTCAATGATGGCCCTCCGGTCTTCAGGGGTAGAGGTAAGGATCTTCTCTACCCTCCCCTGTTCTATTACGGTATGTCCTTTGAACCCTATGCCTGCATCAATGAGAATATCCCTGATGTCCTTTAACCTGCAATGGACCTTATTGATAAGATATTCGCTCTCACCAGAGCGGAAGAGCCTTCTGGTAATCTCTATTTCAGAATATTCGGAGTACTGGGAAGGGAGTTCGCCCCTTATATCCCCTATTGTGAGGGTGACCTCTGCCAGACCAATGGTCTTTCGGGACTCACTTCCGAAGAATATGACATCTTCCATCTTGTCCCCCCTGAGGGTTTTGGTACTCTGCTCGCCCATAACCCAGAGGATGGAATCAACGACATTGCTCTTTCCGCAGCCATTTGGTCCAACGATACACGTTATCCCTGGCTGGAAATGGATAGTGGTCTTTTCGGGGAAGGTCTTAAAGCCGAAGATTTCTAATTTCTTCAGACGCATGTGACAATTCTTATACCATACCCAAATTGGAAAGTAAAGGGAAAAATACTATGACAAGGGTAGACAGGTTCTGATTGCTACAATATAGAGTAGACGAAACTTATGCCCTTATAAGCTTCCCGGTCGCGGTTGCGATACAGGTACCGTTGCTGTCAACGACCTCTGCAATTGCCTCGAAGAAATTATTTCTTTCTTTGATAATGTTTGCTGACACAAAGACTCTTTCCCCCGTTGACAGGGGAGACTTGTAGCGAACCTCCATCCATGCAGTCACAGCATAGATCCCAAGCTCAAACAGGAGCCTGCCCATTGCCTCATCAAGCAGCGTAGCTATTATCCCGCCATGGGTTATACCCTGATAACCCTGATGCTCAGGGCAGGGAGTAAACTCACCAGATATCGCCTTCTTTTCCCTGTCCAGGGTAAAGGCGATCTTAAGGCCAAGGGGATTTTCCTTTCCGCAGCCAAAGCATCTGTTGTTGTCAGTGAGGTTCATTAGTTGCTGGAGGAGTTGGGCCTATGAGACTTTCGGCTAATGTTAAGAAATCTTCTGCACGCTTGATCTGTTCTTTAGCCTGTTCTAATGTCACTCCACATTCTACATCATAATCACAAGTGTGCCTCATTTCTTGTGCTTCCATAAGAAATCTGTGAAACTCGACCGGCACTTTACCTGTGTGAGCAAACTCGCGACCAAAAGCAGCGATAACCGCAGAATGTTTGGAAAAAGATAAGGACTCACCTTCAAGGAAGGCCTCTGCAATATAGAACATTGCATAGTATGCACGCACCACAGCAAACTCTGGATATCCGCCAGTTACGAGCAGTTTTGCAGCCGAGATGCTTTCGCGTGATTTCAAGAGGAGTCCTGATTGCTCTTCAGTCATGCTGCGATTCCTTCCTTGCGAATATTCCTTAAAAGGGGGCCATTTCTGTGAAGAAAACGGTTCTCATCCATAAAGACGCAACTTATAACAGTATCATTCTCCAATGACAACCCTGTAACTATTTCGCCGGTTCTCTGTATTTCTTCTCCAGGATTAACCATTCCCCGTAACACGACAAGCACATCTATATCTGAATCAGGATCGGCATCGCCCCTGGCATGAGAACCAAAGAGGATTACATGTGCAAGTCTATTGCCATAAAGCGCTTCCAATTGTTTTCTCAATTCAGATACAATTTGCCTCACATCATACATCTTCATCTCCTCGTACTTGTTGTACGTGTTACAAATATTTTATTATAATCGTTACATTAAATGATGGCAATTTTAACTTTCTTGTTCTTTTTTGTTCTGCACCACTCTTTTCTTGTCTTGTTCTATTGGACTACACATTCAGTTTCCGCAGAGCTGATAATGCCCCTACGATCTCCTTTTCCTTGACCTCGATCAAGTCCAATAATTCTTCAGGTCTCCTTGTGTCCTCTTCTCCTTTTGCGTGGGGATTCACGGCCTTGAGGTCATAGACGGCGTCTTCGATTTCTTCCGCCTTGGCCGACTGCTCACGAGCCTCTTTTATCAGTTTCGTGACCTTTTGCTCGACTTCCATAATAGCCGCCTTGTCAGATGAAGTAGTCTTTTTCAGCTCACTCAGGCGCTCTTTCCATTGGGCAGCCTGCTGTTCCTTCTCACGGGCTGCGGCCTTAAAAGGCCCGGCCTCCTCCATTGCCTTATGTTTTCTTGCTGTGAAATCTATAGTCCAGCTTCGTTCGCTATCTCCCCTGGCTGGCAAGAGCTTAAAGAACTCAGCAAACCTGTCCATCGTAAAAGGGGTTTTCTTCCCGACCTTTATGTCTGAAAGGTCATAGTACCATATCTTTTCCGTGTGCTTTCCCCTGGTAAAGAAGAGGAGGTTTGTCTTCACACCGGCGCCTGCGGTGGTAAAGACACCTGCGGGAAGGCTGATGATACACCAGAGGTCAAACTCCTCAAGAAGTTTCCTCTTGGTCTGGACAAAGGCGGTCTCATTCGTCCTGAACAATACCCCTTCATCCAAAACGATCCCACAGCGGCCTCCCGGCTTCAGAGAATCCATCACATGCTGTAAAAAGAGGACTTGAGTGGCGCCTGTCTTATATGCGAAATTAGTCTGTGCCGACTTTCCCTCTTTGCCACCGAAAGGGGGATTCATGAGCACGACATCATATTGAGGAGGGGCATCGAGGAAGAGACCGTCATAGGTCTTCTCATTCGTCAGGGTATTGCCATGCCAGATGTTGGGCTGGTCTATGCCGTGAAGGATCAGATTGGCAAGGGCAATCGGATAGATGAGGTTCTCCTTTTCGCGGCCATAGAATGTCCTGTGTTTCAGGGTCTCCAATTGATCAGCGGTCGTATCTGCACCAAGCGCATCTTTCATGTATTCATAACTCTGTGCCAGAAACCCTCCGGTTCCGCAACCCGGATCATAGACAGTCTCACCTACAACCGGATTGATCGTCTTAACCATGGCCCTGATGATCTCACGGGGTGTGAAGAACTGACCGCCGTCATTATTCTTTTCTCCCATCTTCAGGAGAAGCCCTTCATACACCTGGGAGAGACTGAATATGTGGGTGGGGTCTATCGTATGGACACTGACATCATGCACCTTGTCGAGCACGTCAAGGAGGTTACGCTCCGTATCAATCCGGACCCTTTCAATGCCGGACATGATCTCGCTGATGACCTTCTGGCGGGGAAAGGCATTCGGCATGCTCTCCAATCCTCTCAGATGAGGGATCAGCTCCTGATTGACAAACCTGAAGTAATCCCCCATCGGCCCATCGGTAAGCTCCTTCCGTTTCCACCCCTGCTTGTGGCCATTTTGCGAAACTGTGATTTCTTTATCAAAAGGGGCCGCCCAGTCCTGCCAGCGGTAGGGTGCGGATAAGGAGGGCTTAAACTCTATGCCAAGCGCCTCGTGCTCATCCGCCTCCCGAACCTCGGTCTCATCAAGGATGCGGAGGAACAGTATCCACGTCAGCTCAGGAACATACTGCATCGCCCCAGCACAGTTCGACCGCCGCATGATGTCGCAGATGGATTTGATGGCGGAGTTAACCGATTGTGGGGTAGATAATTTACGGGAATTGTTATTTTCGGGCATCTAACTTCTCATCCTTTTCCCCCTCCCTTGATGGGAGGGGCGAGGGGAGGGTGATCTAAACAGGTTCCCCTTATTACTTCTAATATCCCTTCGATATTTGTTAATACTTCATTATTCCAGAATCTTAAAACCTTAAATCCTTCATCTTTAAGCCATTGGTCCCTTGTATTATCCTCGTTTTCCATCATTGAATGCTGTCCACCGTCAACTTCAATAACAATCCGCTTTTCATAACAGGCAAAATCTACAATATATTTACCAATTGCCTCTTGCCTTCTGAATTTCAGTCCTTCCATCTGCTTTGCTCTCAAATGCCTCCATAACAGATTTTCTGTGTCGGTCGACTTCTTTCTAAGAATCTTAGCTATACTGGTCATATCATTGCTCAACTTCTGAACACCCCCACCCTGCCCTCCCCCATCAAGGGGGAGGGAATTAAAATTGAACCCCTTTACACCTGCACAATATCACAACTCTCCACTGAATGCCTGGCGCAGGAGCGCTGGAGGCAGGGATTTTATGGTTTCAAGCTGATCTTCTATGGATTTTCTCAGTCTATCTGTTCCTGTAATCTGATTGTAAAGAATAAGTGCAATGCTTTTTTGTTCAGCAAGGGGAGGAAAGGGAATTATTAGATTGCGAAGCACATTGAGAGAAGCAAATTTTTGGATGCCACCCTGTAATGATTTGTCTAATTGCCTTGTCACAATGGAAGATTGCAATAAGAAGAAAAGAAAATCTCTGTTGATAGGGCTCTTATTTATTTTGAATAATCCCACATTTTTTATAGAAAATTCTCTATCTGTGTTTACAATCACCGGGTTACCAATTGTCCCTATCATTGCAAAAAGGATATCACCAACATCCACTTTTGAACGTCTTTTTATTTGTTCATGATCTTCTTGGGATATATATTGAACATTCGAAAAATCTAATCCGGACGATTTAAGATTTTTTGATGTAACAAGAGGAATACCTTTGTCTACATATTTGGGTGTATCATGTGTCCCATCCCTTACTTCTATTATTTCTTGACATCTTTTCTTTGGCCATTTCTTCGCTTTTTCTTTCTCAAAAACCTTCCTCAGATATGCGCCTGGTAAAGTCTTGGCTGCTTCAACCTGCGCCTCTGCTGCAACCCGCGCCTTCTCAACCGCTGCCATCTGCTCATTGAGGATTGCGGCAATGCGCTTTTGTTCAGGGAGCGGGGGAAGAGGGATTACTTGAGCTTTTACTTGCTTGTCGGTTACTGCTGGATATAGAGCGCCCTTGACAAGATCAGAAAGATTTTTCACAAAATTAGGAGAACATACGTAGGCAAACAGAAAGTTACGTTCTAATTCTTTCTTGGGTCGCAGCACGCAAAAACCTGTACTGCATATTTGATTGTCAAGTTCATGGGGCACTAATGCAACTGCATTCAGATTTGGTCGAGTTGTTGAGACGATTACATCCCCCGCCTTAATGACCTGCCTCGCCCGACTTGGTGCATCCTTCCCAAGCAAAATACTGGTACCAAGAATACGCTTTTGATTATTACCAACACTCGATATATCAACATAGCGAAACGTATCTTTAGGTTGCAATCGAGGATCCTTAGTGCCTGTCTTTTCCTCACACACCTCCCCCAGCCTCACCCATCGCCAGCCGTCAGGTAGTTTTGCCACATTATTCAAGTTCATCCGAAAATCTCCATAGCTCACCCTCCCCCGGGCCCCCTCCCGTCAAGGGAGGGGGAAGTTTAGCTGCTCGAACCAGTCTCCCCTTGCGGGAGGGGGAATAGCAACAGCCTTTTGCTTTGCTTCGCATCTCCCCTCCCCTCGTGGGAGGGGATTAAGGGGAGGGAATAATATTTCATGCTGAAAAGATCCTCTCTTTTGTCTCCCTCAGCACGTTTGCAGGATTTCCAAGAGCTCTCAAAGCCTCAAGTCCTCCTGCCCGCATAACCGCTGGTGTTTTAAATATCTGCTGATTCTCAAGGCCTTCCGTCCCGCCACGCGTAAATTGGGCTGCAATTGCCTTGATGACATCTGCCGTGACCGGAGGCATCTCCCTCAGCCACTCTTCATGCTTGTAGGTGAAGGCCTCTGCCCGTCCCTTACGGGTCCTCGGCGCCATGCCGTAAGCCGCATCTGCAAGGACATCATAGAGGTCATAGTCCTCCATGGCCTCAACGATGCGGAGGACATTCGGTGAATAACCGGACGAAACAAGCCGGTCAATGAGCGGCTGGCGAACGGCAGGAGTAATCCAGTCTTTGCGGAATATGTCAATCGTCGGGGCCTCATGAATGAGCCTCTCAGCCATACGGTTTTTATACTCTTCCACAGTAACCGGCATGGCCTTTCCGTCAACATCTGTAACAATATAACGCCCGGCAGGGGTAATCCTTACATCAAACCCTTCTACTACAATAGAGTGCTCAGGTTCTCCTTCGTCGCCTCCACCACCTTCGCTGCCACGACTGCTTTTAGATTGTTTAGTGATAAACTCCTCTCCAAAGAGGCGGGTGGCGTCTGTATAGTCATAGACCCGGAACATGAGTTTGCCGGATGGGAGATCAATCCGTGTCCCCCTGCCGACCATCTGGTAAAAGGCTATAGGGGACTTCACGTATTTGAAAAAGACGATGTTGCGTACACAGGGGACATCAACGCCGGTAGTCAGTAGATCCACTGTCGTGGCAATGAAGTGATGCCGCATCGCGCCTCTGAGATCAGGGAGATAATCACTTCCTCCGGATGCTGCTGTACACTTGAAGGCATAGGGCTCAAGTCGTGGCCTCCCGTTCTCCTTACACCATTCAGTATAGAGGTTGTTCATGGTGGCCGCCACATCGTCTGCATGACGGTCGCGGGCGCAGAAGATAATCGTCTTTTGTTCAGGGCCTCCGGTCTCAAGGAGGTATTTGAAAAGGTCCTGACACATCACAAGGACACGGTCAGGAAGAAGGAGCTTGTCTTCAAACAGATATTTCTCATACAGGTGACGGATATCCCCTGCACCCACAGCCTCTCCGGTTACGGCATCTTTGGGTTTGCGGGCGATGATTTCTTCCAAACTGACCCCGGTGTCATCGAGATTCACCCGCCCTTTATATATCTCGCAGGCCGCCAGGTATCCATCTTCAATGGCCTGGGCCATGTCGTACTCATACACTGGCTCGCCGAAATGTCTCACGTTGTCTGCCGTAATCTGCTCGTCTCTCGCGCCTTCATCCGTATCTGCAGTAGGGAATCTTCTCGGTGTCGCAGTCAGGCCTATCTGAACCGCCTCAGGATTCCGTGTAAGGACCTGAGACCACTTTCCCCATGCCGAGCGGTGACACTCGTCTATGATGATATGGCTGAAGTAGTTTTCAGGATAGTGCTGAATGAGGAAGTTCGCATCGGCTTCGTCTGAATCCACATCGAGGGTCTGATAGGTTGCCACAACCACCCTCGCATTTTTGACAGGATCATTACCAGCCGCGGCAGCGGCATCCGACCCAAAGAGTCTCTGCATAGCGCCGAGTCCCTGGGTGCGGAGTTCCTCGCGGTCACAGACAAAGAGGGCTCGCCGCATATTGCCGGCGTCCGCGATCTTTTTGAGGAGGTCGACGGCGATAAAGGTCTTTCCCGCCCCTGTGGCAAGGGAGAGCAGTGCCCGTTTCAGTTCACCGGATAGCTCGCACCGTGCCATCTTTTCGAGGAGGGCCCGGATCGCGGCATCCTGATAATATCTCCGTGCACCCTCGCCGCCGGTATAAGGCGTCAGGAGCGCCATGGCGGCAGGAGAATCGAGGCGGAACCCTTTCCCATTCTCATAACGGACACGCAGGTCATCAGGAGATGGAAACTCCGACATGGAACGGGGAGCACTGGTCATACCCGTAAAGAAGTCGTACTCGACAAATTGGTGACCATTGGAGGAAAAGACAAAGGGGACATTGATCCGCTTACAGATGGCATAAGCCTTGGCCTGCTCAAGGCCATGACCCGGCGGAAGCCTTTCAGCCTTAGCCTCAATGAGGGCCAATGCTACCGGCTGACTGTCTGCATTTACCCTGATACGAAGGGTATAATCAACCCTCCCTTTGGCCCTGCGCTGTGCCTTGCCCTCGATAATCTCAATCGTCCCTGCACTGACCTCCCGCTTGATGTGGTCCTCTGTCCATCCACGGGTATGAATGGCAGGGTCAATCAACTTGGCACGAGTATCCGCTTCGTTCAAGGACATGGGTGGATAATACAATAAACAGAGGTTGGATTCAATCTGAACTTAGGGATATAAGTTGCATGCCTATTCGGAATACTGTATAAAAAATAATATTTTGTTTCCATTTCAAATGGAATGGGATTAACACTAAAAACATGACACATGATGAAATATTTAAGCAATGGAATGAGTGGCTGGGGATCATCTATACCGATATTCAGGAATTGGTTATCCGGCGTTATATTTTCTGGGAGGTGCAAAAGATAATTCGGGCAAACCCTCGAATTCAGAAATCCAGTTCTTTTTACACATGGCTGGGAAGCGTGTTTGCCGCCGCTGCCTCTATTGGTGTCAGGCGACAAGCAGATAACAGAACAGACGTTATCTCTCTTTACCGATTACTTTCTGAAATTAAGAAAAAACCGGAGGTTCTTTCCAGGGAAAGGTATGTAACTCTATATAGTGATCCAGAAATCAGGAAAGGAGTTGCCAATTGTCACTTTGATAGATTTGCAGGTGTCGGAAACACCCATGTAGACCGAAGGAAAGTTGAAAAAGATATAGGCGATATTGCCGCTATAACATCCAGATTAAAAGACTATGCCAATGAACGCGTAGCACACTATAGCAAAAAAGATCCCAAGACAGTTCCAACATATAATGACCTGAACAAATGTATCGATTTCTTAGAAGAACTTATTATAAAGTATTGGGCCCTCTTTCGTGCCGAAACTGCAGTGACTCTTCTCCCTACCTGGCAGTATGATTGGAAGGGGATTTTTCGTGAACCTTGGATTCCTGCAAGCATCCGTAATACTAAGAAGGGATATGCGGAATAGCATAAGATTAAGCCTCTAT
Organism: Nitrospirota bacterium; assembly: GCA_020851375.1. NCBI lineage: Bacteria > Pseudomonadati > Nitrospirota > Nitrospirota bacterium. Next base: position 83,669 of record JADZCV010000025.1, read on the forward strand.
TTTTAACCCTGGGCTTCTATTCTTTCTATGCCATGTTCCTCAAACTCTTCCTCATATTTTTCAATGAAAGGGGCCTCTTTTTCTAAACGCTCCTGCCAGGTCATTTTTGTTACTTTGTCTTCTCCATATTCTCTAATAAGATCACGCCGCGCCAGACGATAAATCAATTCATCCCAGAAATTATCATTATTGTAATCGTCTATATACTGATCTAATTCTCCTTCTTCCAGTTCTTTGGCAACAAAGTATTCTTTCAGGTCATTATCATAGATGATGCTTTGTTTAAGGCCAAACTCTTTGAAATAAGAAAGAATATATTGCTCCAACTCATCAAATTTCTTGACACGATCATCCGTGCGAAAGGCATTGACCATCCAGGTCCCCAAATAGACTAACTTTACCAGATCTTCATATTGTTCTTTTGTAAATCTGATCTCCATTGGTAGTGCTCCTTGTAATGAAGTTTAAGTATATGTGTGGATGATACAATAAACGGTCGTGGGATTCAATCGATGTTGCGGAGAATCGCTCCTTGTGCTAACCTCGCCTTATCAAACAGCCCTTGAAGGAAGCCATGAGATGAAGAATGTTTTTTCATACACGCCGATCGGCCATCTGCGGACCCCATACACGACTGCGGAATCTATCCCGAAGGCGATGGGAAAACCGCCGGTGGCTGAAGGCGTAATCGAGCTTGATCCGGCCTATGTGGAGGGTCTCCTCGACATAGAAGGTTTTTCTCACCTGCTGGTGATCGTGGCATTCCATCTCAGCATAGACAAACCTCTTCGGGTTATGCCGCCGGGACAATCAAAGGAACGCGGGGTGTTTGCTACCCGTTCCCCGCACCGGCCCAATGCCATCGGTGTTCTGACCGTAGAACTCCTTTCACGTCGTGGGACCAAATTAAACATCCGTGGAGTGGATGTAGTAGACGGTACACCAGTACTGGACATCAAACCTTATCTGCGGCATTTCGATTGCCGTCCGGAAGCTGGAACGGGTTGGATTGGTGAACAGTAAACAGCAATGTCATAAATTAGAAAAAAGTGCATCATATTAATGTTATTAGTGACGCACCCCACGTCAGCCCCCCTCCAAAGGCAGCCATTAAGACTGTGTCGCCCTTTTTTATCCTTCCCTCTCTTACAAGTTTATCGAGTGTGATCGGGATAGAGGCTGATGAGGTATTTCCTGTATGAGTAATGGTAACAGGCACCTTTTCTTCAGGGATGCCGAGACGTGAAGTTACCTGTTTGATGATGCGAAGGTTTGCCTGGTGGAATATAAAGTGGTCTATATCGTCAAGATTGAGGCCGCACTTTTTTGCTGTGTCTGTCAGTAGCGACTCAAAGGTCCTGATGGCCTTGCGGTAGACCCTGCTGCCGTCCATCCGCATAGCATGAAGACCGGATGATACTGTATCATCTGTTGATGGGATTCTTGATCCGCCTGCCGGGAGATGGATCCACTTCCAGCCGGTTCCATCGGCAAAGAGCCAGGTGCCAAGCAGTTTTGCTGACAGGCAGATGGGATTATCATAAGGGCTTGGGTTGAGTCTTGCATTGTTGCTGCTAAGTACTACTGCGCCTGCCCCATCGCCAAATAATATGGCAGTCTCCTTATCTTTGGGATTTACAAATCTTGATTTTACTTCTGCGGCAATAACAAGCGCCTTGTCTGTCTGGCCGCTCCGGATAAACATCTCTGCTGTGTTCATGGAATATAAAAAACCTGAACAGGATGCGTTGATGTCAAAGGCTGCTGCCTTTTTTGCCCCTATTTTTTTCTGCACGAGACAGGCTGTAGACGGCATGAACATATCCTGGGAGGTTGTTGACAGCACAATAAGTCCCAACTCATCCGCAGACACCCCTGCAGATTTAAGCGCTGACAGCGCAGCCTGAGTTGCCATGTCAGACGTTGCTTCATCCTCGCCTGCCCGCCTGCGCTCAAGTATTCCGGTCATCTTTTCTATTTCGTCTGGCGTTAAACCTGTGAGTCTTGCAAGTTCTTCATTAGCAACGATCTTTTCAGGCAGATATGAGCCGGTTCCTATGATGTATGCCTTGCTGGTCATTAAATATCCCACCCTGAAATTAACTCTTGCTATTTTATCAAATTTTTGTTTATAATGTACAAAGTAATTATGAGAAGCAAAACATTTGCAGTATCATCCGCTGTAGTCCTTCTTTCAGCCGCCCTGCTTTTTAACGGTTGCGCAGGGAGCAATAAGACTGATACCCTGTCAAAGACTGATGGTCTTACGGACAGCCTCAGGGAATTGTATGATGCAGATACCCTTATAAAGAAGGCTGACAAGCTTTTTAAGGAAAAAGACTATCCAGGGGCTATACAGGAATACAAACGGTTTCTGGAACTGCATCCAATTCATAAGTCTGCCTCTTATTCCCAGTACAGGATAGGACTTTCCTACTTCAAGCAGATCAAGTCAATTGACCGGGATATAGAGCCTGTTCAGAAGGCCATGACTGCGTTTGATACAGTTATAAAGGTATACCCTAACAGTGACTATATAAGTGATAGTACGGAAAAGATGAAGATATGCAGGGACAGGCTGGCAGAGCGTGAGTTTTATATCGGCAATTTTTATCTGCACAAGGAAGATTATCAGGCGGCCATTGTCAGGTTTAATAATGTCCTTTCAGACTATAATGGCTCCTCAGTAGCAGAAAAGACCTTATATCATCTTGGGGTAGCATACAGCTCCTCGAGCAAAGCTGACAAGGCCAGAGAGATTCTACAGAGCCTCCTCACTGTTTACCCTGAGAGCAGATACAAAGAAGACGCCTCTCAACTCCTTGCCAAACTAAATGGCAATTAATGCCAACGCAGATAACATAGCCTCCATACGGACGGCATAAATGGCTTTCGACAAGGCTTCGATGTGAGCTCAGCCGAACGGCGGACGACGATGAAAACCGGAGGCGTACTTATTAGTAAGTCGAGGATTTTCTGAGGAGTCCAACGCCGTATAAAGCCATTTAGAACGTTCGTATGGCTTCGTTCATACTGCCGGTGCGATATCCTTCCAGATCAAGGGTAATATAGGTAAATCCAAATTCCCTGAACTTCTTTGCGATAGTATCTCTTAAGGACAGGTCTTCCATGAAGCGGCTTAACTCATCTGATGCAACCTCTATCCTGGCTACTTCTCCATGATAGCGGACACGGAATTGTTTAAATCCGAGCTGGCGCATATATGTCTCACACATCCCAACCTTCTCCAATCTCTCCTCTGTAATCTCAGTGCCATAAGGAAACCTTGACGAAAGACAGGCAAACGAGGGCTTGTCCCAGTTTGAAAGTCCGAGCATCCTGCTGATTTCCCTCACCATTGCCTTTGTAAGTCCTGCCTCTACAAGCGGACTCCGTACCCCGAGCCTTTTCGCGGCCTCTATACCGGGACGGTAATCCGACAGATCGTCTATGGTGGTACCACAGGCGATATTGTCCATGTGCAATTCATCTGCGATTGCCTTTAGTTTATCAAATAACTCCATCTTGCAGTGATAACAGCGGTCACTGTTATTTTTGGCGAACTCTGCTATGTCGAGCTCGTTTGATTCAATCAGGATGTGCCTGATGCCTATTGCTGATGCGGTTTTTTTAGCCTCTTCTATTTCATATGAGGGATAGGTGGGGGATGTTGCCGTAACAGCAACTGCACGGCTGTCAAGGGAATCATGGGCGACCCTGGCTATAAGGGAACTGTCAATACCACCGGAAAAGGCGACTACAAGGGATCCCATGGACTCAACGATTTCCCGGAGTTTAAGATAGTGTTCCCGGACAATGGCCTCATTAAACGACTGTTTGTTCACTTCCTCAATCCTGTTTTTTCCTGTTTGCCTACGACAACTGTTACACAATTTTCTGTGTCAATATACTTCCTTGCCACACGCAGAATATCATCTTTGGTAACACTGTTTATCTTATTTGGGTAGTCTCTTATATAGTCAGGGCCGAGGTTGTAATACTCGACCATCAGCATAAAGTTTGATATCTTTGCATTCGTATCCAGCCTTAGTGGAAAACTGCCGGTCAGATACGCCTTGGCATCGTTTAACTCATCGTCACTGACCTGCTCTTCCCGGATCTTTTTCAACTCTGTCCTGATCCCTTCTATTGCATCTCTGGCTGATTCATTTTTTGTCTGCACCTCAACTGTAAAGGCCCCGGGAAACCTGTTTACGTCAAAGTGACTGTAGACAGAGTAAGCAAGCCCCTTGTTATCCCTGATCTCCTTTGTCATTCGCGACTCAAAGCCGCCGCCGCCCAATATATAATTCATCAGGCTCACTGCATAATAATCCGGGTTGTCTCTTGAGATGCCTGTATGGCCCAACACTATATTAGACTGGGTGATATTGCGGTCAATCAGGATTGAGTCCCCTTTCGAAACCTTATTCACAGGAGGGACTTCAGGTAATTTAAGCCTGGACTTATCCCATCGCACAAAAGATGTCTCTATAAGTGAGACGGCCTCTTTGTAATTAAGATCACCGGTAACTGAAATAATAGTGTTGTTCGGTTTATAAAATTGCTGATAAAAATTCATTATGTCATCCCGCGTAATCCTGCTGACAGATTCTTCATCACCTTCAACAGGAATTCCGTAAGGGTGTCCCTGAAACACTGCCCTGTAAAATTCCTTTGATGCCACTGCTCCTGGATCATCCCTTTCCGATATGATTGCGGCTATGGTTTCTTTCTTCTTTCTTTCCAGTTCTTCTGCAGGAAATACGGGATTCAGCAGTATATCAGTCAACAGTTCCATGCCTGTTGAGATGTCTTTTTTGAGCACTACCAATGAGGCAGAGGAATAGTCTTCACCTCCGGCTGCTGAGAGTTTTCCCCCTATAAAATCAATTTCCTCTGCAATCTGACGTGATGTCCTTGTCGTGGTCCCCTCATCAATCAAGGCAGATGTGAGACTGGCAACTCCCCCCTTTCCAGGGGGGTCATAAATGGCGCCAGCCTTGATCGCAACAGATATGTTGACCATGGGAAGGGCATGGGTTTCAACAAAAAGCAGGGTTATGCCATTTTTCAGTACCACCCTCTTTGGCTCAATGCCAGGGGATGCAAGGCTGATTGATGTCCAGAGGAGAATTATTATTAATAAAGAGGGAAGTATCCTCATAATGTGTCTTGTCTTATAACTCATTGCTCATTGCTTTCGACTCATTGCTTCTGGGGTAGCGGCACCAACACCCCCACAGTCCTGTTGTCATCCATGAAATATTTGTTAGCCACCCGCATTATATCCTCTGGCGTGACCTGACGGATTTCATCAATATAGCTTTCAAGGTACTTTGCCCCGGCGCCGGTAGTTTCAAGCTGGCCTATGAGCATAGCCTGATAGAAAACAGAGTCCTGTCCCATAATGAATGAGGCCTCTATCTGGTTTCTTGCCTTTTGAAGTTCCCTTGTTGAAACAGGCTCCCTCTTAATCCGCTCTATTTCTTCCTTTAATGCAGCCTCAGCCTCTTCAGTCGTCCTGTCAGGTTTAAGTTGTGCATAAAAATAGAAAAGCTCAGGGTCGGTCTGTACAGGTGTAAAACCGCCGCCTGCTGTTAATGCAATCTGTTTAGAGTAAACGATATTCTGATAGAGCCGCGAACTCTTGCCGCCTGACAGTATATTATTCAAGAGCTCAAGTGCATAATGATCCCGGTCTTTATAATTAGGGGCATGATATCCGTATATAACATAAGGCAGCTGCGCTTCACGCTTATACAGAAACCGCCTCTCACCTTTTTGATCATCCTCTGAAATCTTTACATCCCGCATAGGTTCACCTTTTGGAATGCCCCCAAAATAGTGACCAATTTTATTAATAAGGTCTTCCGTATTAAAATCCCCGACAACCACGATTGTGGCATTGTCAGGCCTGTAATATGTTTTATAATAATTATAAGTATCTTCCCTGGAGAGGTTGTCGAGGTCCGTCATCCATCCTATTATAGGTGAATGGTATGGATGGATCTTAAAAGCAGCGGCATAGAGTTCTTCTATCAGGGATGATACCGGGTCATCTTCAGTGCGGAGCCTCCGCTCTTCCTTAACAACATCACGCTCCAGCATGAACTCATTTGGGTCAAGCAGGAGATTGACCATGCGGTCTGATTCCAGGTCAAAGGATATCTCAAGCCTGTCGCTCGATATGTTCTGAAAGTAGGCGGTGTAATCCTGGCTTGTAAAGGCGTTTTCATTGCCCCCATTTCTTGCCACAATCCCTGAATACTCACCTTTCCCATATTTTGGTGTTCCCTTGAACATCATGTGTTCAAGCAAATGGGATATTCCGGTCCTGCCGGTGATTTCATTGCGTGAGCCCACCTTGTACCAGACCTGAAATGTCACGACCGGGGATTTATGGTTTTCTACGGTTACGATTTTAAGGCCATTTGGCAGAAAGTGCTCTCTTATTTCTGAACCAAATGCTGAACCCGTGAATAAATATAGTACAGCTAATGCTATGGCTATGAGTCTTGACACACATCCATATTACAGATAGCAGAAGAAGGTGTCAAGAAAGGGGGAACCTGGGTATTTTCAGTTGTGGTGAGGCAGGAGTACAGCTGCATCAGCCCAAAGGTTTGCATCATAGGTGTTTTCTGTCCCCTTAACTACATCGTAGACCAATATCCCGTCGTCTGAAAGGGTAAATATGAGCTGCCTGTCTGTATAGCTGTTAGCCACGTCAATGTCTGATGGTGGTTCCATGTAATCATTATGAAAATGGAACAGCCCTATATATTCCCCTTCAATCTTCGTAGAGCCAAGAAAGGATTTGAAGGCAAGGGGGGAGAGGACAAATTTCAACTGTGAATGGATATCATACGTTCTGATAAAATCTTTGATGAGTTTGTCCTTTATGGGATTACTGACTGAATTCCCGGTCAGGACATCGATCAATCTTGCCGTTACCGCACTGTCAACTTCAACCTTTGCAAGTATCTCCCTGCTTTCTTCTTTCTTTAAAAGGGCAAGGAAATCACTTACAGATGATTCAGAGGCTGCCCTGAGTTTGTCCGAGAATGCCTCGTTTACCGATGGAATCTCATAAAGCCTGAGTTTTGGTTTGTCCTGATCATAAGATATTGTTGCTATACCGCCTATTTCAGTGTTTGAGTAAGCCTTTGACGCGATGACTCTGCTAAATATCTGTTGGACATCACTTCTGTTTGTCAGCGCTATTGAAATATCTGCTGACGGCACCTGATCTATACCCAGGAAATATTTTTTTACTATGGCAATCTCTTTAAAATGCCCTATAAAGGTATAAGGAAAATCTGTGGATACCAGACTATAGATAACGGCCGGCCCTTTAAAGAAATAGGCATTCCTCTCGGTAATGTTTCTGAACGGAGAATCAACAGGTGGGATCAAGGCAGTAAATAGTTCCAGATATAAGACGAATACAGGAACAAGCCAGTAATTGTTAAGGTTCCTCCTTACCCTGTTCCTGATTGTCCTTTTTCTCCGGTCAACAAAATTAAACTCAAAAAATGGTTCCCTGTAATAGTCAATGTTGTTTGCGCTCATACAGTGACTACTTCGCAATATCTATGCCATTATTTTGGCTGTCAGCAAAAGAGGTTGCAATCTGAGTGCATACTTTATTATAATAGACCCTTCTATGAAGAGATTTAAAACTTTTTTAGCCGGCACTATATTTCTGCTCCTGGCAGTTTTTATAATGAACAGTGCAGGAAATAGGGAGGCCCGGGCTGAGTATCCTTATTCTATAACATCATATCTGGATGGCTCTATTTTTAACAATGACAACAGGGAATACGCTGTTGATTCATCTGAGGATGTGCCACCGTACGTATTGGAGAAGGCGTCCTCCTATATGGAGCTGTTCACAACATCCGGCCGTGAGTTATTCCAGCAGTGGCTTGATCAGTCCATGCAGTATATGCCGCTTATTAAGGCAATTTTAAGAGAGGAGGGCCTTCCTGAAGACCTTGCCTTTCTTCCTCTCATTGAGAGTGGATTTAATGTTAATGCGAGGTCAAGGGCCAGCGCTACCGGAATGTGGCAGTTCATGTCTTCAACAGGGGTGTCGTATGGGCTTAAAGTCAATGGCTGGATAGACGAGAGGCGTGATCCTGTCAAGTCCACAAGGGCGGCAGCGAGGCATCTAAAGGATTTATATGAGACATTTGGTTCATGGCCTCTCGCCCTTGCGTCGTATAATGCCGGCAGCGGTAAAATACAAAGGGTACTTGATAAGAACGGGTCATCTTCATTCTGGGAGATAGGACAAAGCAGGGCACTGGCTGCAGAAACCAAAAACTATATTCCGAAGTTTATGGCTGCAATGATAATTGCAAGGAATCCTGAGGCGTTTGGTTTTACCTTCATGGAGGTCCCCGAATTTCAATACGACCTGCTGGAGGTTCCATCAGGCATTGACTTACACACAATAGAAGAACAATCCGGCATAAGTCTTGGATTGATTCGTGCAATAAATCCAGAACTTAAAGGCAATATTATACCATTAAACGAAAACCGGTATGTTCTTCGCCTTCCAAATGGTGTTGGCTCTGTTTTTATAGAAAACTTTGCACTGCTGCTGCCTGAACAAAGAGTCAGATATAAGGAATATAAGATTAGGAAGGGTGACAGTTTGAGCAAGATAGCAGCCAAATTTAATACTTCAGTTGCTTCTGTCAGACAGGCTAACAGACTTAAGAAGAACAGGATTGTCTCTGGTAAAACCATTCTAATTCCGGTAAGGCTTCCTTATTCAGATGATATTGTAAGGTTGTTAAACCCTCCGGTCGTATAATAATTCCACAAAGATAATTTATTGTAGTAAAAGTAATCACCTTCATTACAGTATATTTACTGTTATAACCACATCATGTTGATTTAATTGACAAATGTTGCGTTGTTGTAGTTTGCATGGATTTTGCAAAATAAAATCATTAACAAAACAGCAAAGGAGACCACCATGGACGACGGACATAAGATGCGTGACCCGCAGACATCTAAGATTGCAATGGAATTGCACCTTGCAAAGTTCAACTATTATATGGCAAGGCAGGATTGGAAGTCAGCTGTTGCTGAACTGCAACACGCCCTGAATGCTGTTATTGATATTCTTGACCATGCCAACAAGACATTAAAGAAGGTAGTTGGAAAGTATCAGCCTGTAAAGGCAGAAACCAAAATTGAAGGGGCTGTCCGGAGTGAGAAGATATCAGATGATATGCTTCTGATTGAATATCCCGGTGATAAGATTGTCTTAAGGAAACAGGCGCCTCCCGCTGTTAATTAAGCGGTGGAATATTTAATCATGTTCACCTCCGTCTTTCTTCCTGCCTGTAAATAGATCAAAACGGAGTCCTGACAGGGGCCTGATGGATGATACCCGGATTATGAGTTCTTTATAAGTGATCGGCTCAACATCCCGTATTTCCATGATTGTGGGGAGAAAGATCAGAGACATAACCAATCTTAGCACTCCGGAGATCAGGAAAAGCCATTGCAGATTTGATATGATGTGTATCCTCGCATCAAAAATGGAAATTGAACCTGGAAGATAGCCTGACAACCAGCCGCCGATAGAACCACCCAGAAAAATACCGCATGCATTCAATATGTTGAATATGGCGACACATTTAGCGAGCCTTGGGGAAGGGATTGCGTCATATATGAAATTTGCCATGCTCAGGCTGAAACCAGCCCATGTGAGTCCAGCAAGCATTTGTATCACAAGGATTAAATAGAAGTTGTCTGTAAAAAGCCAGAGCACAGGGACTATAGGGAGTGTAAAACCGGTAATCTCAAGGACCTTTCTGTTGCCGAATCTGTCGCCGAATTTACCCCAGTTATGAAGTGTAAAGTATTGCATCAACACAGCCATTGCAGCGGCAAACATGAACTGAAGGTATGAGAAGTGAAGGTCTCTGAGCATATAGACAGCAAAGAAAGGGCCTGCAAGCATGACAGAGAAATGCATGAGCCCGGTATATATTACAAAACGTACAAATGTTGAATGCCTGAAACCTGAAAAGAACTCAATCAGGCTGAAATCGTCCTTTTCGTCAACATGATAATAAGGGTTGTCCATCCTGGACAGAGAATATGCTGATAATAATCGCGAAATTACTGCAGCAACAAAGAGGATTGAAAATCCAAGCCACGGTTTTCCTGCCTTTTCAGTGCCATGGAGAAGCAGGCCGCCAATGGCAATGGCCCCCAGGCTGTAAATGCTCATGATTCTGTTGCGATATCCAAAGTATGCGCCGCGATTGTACTCAGGAACAATATCACCCATCAGGCTGTTCCAGGGAGGTGTTGCGAGGTTTCCAAATATATAATATGCAGTGACGCTGATTATTAAAAGGGGGGAGGCGTATGGTACAAATAGAAGAGGCAGGATCAGCAGCGGTATCCACGAGATGGCCTGAGCAACTACACCGTAAATTATAAGAGGCATCCTGTTCTTTAGTCTGTTTAGCACACTTACTGAGATTAACTGAACGAAGGCGCCAAGGAGCTGAGGTATTGAGGCAAGCAGTCCGATCTGGGAGTTGGACAGCTTTAAGAAAATGGCAAACGGGCTTATATAACTTTCTCCTGCGCCGCCCATTATGGCAAAATATATGCCGTCTTTGATTGCATAGCGAAGACTCTTTGAATAGGTTTTCTTAACCATCACGTGAAAGTTTTGCCCAAAAAAAAATTTCTGTCAAATAGGGCAGTAATTTCTTTTTTTTTATTTTAAGTTATGATAAATTTGGCCATGTTTAAAAGCAGGGTAATCCTCGCAGTCCTGACTTTATTCGTATGCTGTTCATACGCATTTCCTGACAGGACTTTTGCTGATGAAGAGGTTTCTGTCAAAGACTACGGTTATCTGCTTGTTCAGGATACCGGACATATATTATCGGAACCTCTTCGCTGGGAGAAAAAGGAGTGGAGAACATTTTCCTTATATACAGCAGGGATAGGCTCCATACTCCTTCTGGATGATGAAATATATGATGTAATTCAGCGAAACAGGACTGAAACAACAAGCGATACGGCAAAAGTTGTCGAGGAGTTTGGGTCGTATCCCTCATTTGGCATAATGGGGGCCTTTTATCTTGGCGGGGCGATGTTCGATAATTACAAGGCAAAGGAAGTAGCTATGGATGCCTTTGCCGCCAGCTTCGTAAGCGCCGGGATAATTACGACATCGCTTAAAATAATTGCAGGCCGCAGCCGCCCTCAGGATGATGAAGGGACATACAAATTTCAACCATTTGGCGGACGCCGCTCTTTCCCATCCGGGCATACTACACAGGCATTTTCCCTTGCATCTGTTATCGCAGAACATTATGATGAGTGGTGGATAGATGCCATCTCCTATGGTATTGCTGGTGGAGTAGGACTTGCAAGGATTGAACAGGAGGCCCATTTCCCGTCAGATGTCGTTGCAGGGGCTCTGATCGGTGCTATTGTGGGAAAGGCAATCGTACGATATAACAGAACATTCCATAATAATGTTATAATCGGGCCGGCGGCAGATATTAATGGTACAGGCCTTAGTGTCAGGATAGAGTTTTAGGACACCGGAGGGACATGATTCCCCATGCGTAAGATAGTTATCCTGTTGTTACTGGTAATGGTTGCCAATAGTTGTGCAGTCAGTCAGGCGAACCAGCCATTGTCAGACAACAACTATTCCCTTGTTTATGTTGAACCTCCTCACGCCTATGGCAATATTGACAGAAAGGCCTTGCGGGAAGCGATCATGACTAATCTTTCATTCCTGCAGGGGATTGACCCTGAGACAGAATTTGACTATGGCGGTAAGATCGTAAGGGCACGGGATGTTGCCAAAACTCAGAAAACCCTTCTGCAGATCCTTGATACCGCTGAGTCTAATGAAATGATAGAACTGCTCATGGATTATATGTTTGAGTGGTATAAGGCATCGGGTGTTGATGGCAGGGGAAATGTAGTGTTTACAGGTTATTATGTTCCTGAAGTGGAGGGCAGCCTTTCTCCGTCGGATAAATATCGCTACCCCATTTATCGCCCGCCGGATGGTCTCAAAAAAGATACAGAGTATTTTACACGAAGGGACATAGACGGAGGCAGGGTTTTAAATGATATGGGACTTGAGATTGCCTGGCTTGCTGATCCGGTTGAGGCATACTTTCTGCACGTTCAGGGTTCAGGAACAATAAGACTGCCTGATGGATCAACAATAGGGGTTCACTACGCCGGCAACAACGGGCATTCCTATACGAGCGTAGGCAAGCTCATGATTGAGCGGGACCTCCTTAAGCCGGGTGAAGGCAGTATGATGGGAATGAAGAAATACCTGTCGGAACACAAAGAGCAAATGTCAGATATATTATATCAGAATCCCAGATATATATTCTTTAAGCTTGATAATGGAGGTGCAAAGGGAAGTATCCAGGTTCCTTTGACGGCAGGACATTCCATAGCAACTGACCCAGCCATCTTCCCAAAGGGTGGACTGTCTTTTATTAAAACTTCAGCCCCTGTTGTTGATCAATCAGGCAATGTTCTGAAATGGGAGCCGGTTAACCGCTTCGTCCTCAATCAGGACGAGGGGGGTGCAATAAAGGGTCCCGGAAGGGTAGACCTCTTCTGGGGTGCCGGCCAGGACGCCGGTTTTTCCGCAGGTTCAATGAAAGAACGCGGGGAGCTGTACTTTATTTTACAAAAATAAGTCTTATTCCTTATATGTAATATACACAAATTAATATACTTCACCCTGTCTGGAGTATTTAGTTAGTGACAAAATAATTGACACTTCCGATATTAAACTATCTTACTGAATTATTTAAACTTTTATGAATTCATGCCTGAAAAACACCATTTTTTAACAAAAAAAAGCGCTAAAAAGCGACATAAAATTTAACACTCTACTCTGGCAGTGAAAAAATAGTTCTTATTAGCCTTTTAAAATCAACCTGTTATATTAATGGCAAGAGTTATGCAGTTACTGAAATACGGAGTTATGTCTATACAAAAAGGAGGGCATGAAATGAAAAAGATATGCTTGTTTTTAGTATTGGTGACGATAGTGGTTTTAATTCTTCCTGAAACAGGAAAGGCCACTGTGGTCAACCCTTATCCTGCATTTTTTGCAGACGATGATGGTTCAGAACTATTTGTGCCAAATTCTACGGTACTGAGTGTCGAGGGTTATGATTATGCTGGTTCTCTGGGGTTTCCCAGTTATTTTGGTTTCTTTTATAATAGTGCTCCACTCGATCCCATTGTAATATTTGGTCAGGAGGATCAAGGCTCAACTCAGGCAGCCCGAATAGATTTTGATAACGGCGTAGTTTACGATGTTGATGATAGTAATTCAGTACAATCAACATTTACTGTTGAAGGAAATCCAATTGGATTCTTTCTCTGGTTTGATCCAACCCCATATGGATCCCCGCTGTTTTTAACTACAGTGCCTTCGTTTAACCCTGGTAAATTCGATTTCGCAGGGACATTCCCTTATTTAAATAATCCTTCGAATTATGGGATTATTTTTGAACTACCGAACGGAACGCCTCTTTCCCTTCATCTCGTTGGCGGTCTAACGGCTGTTCCAGAGCCATCGACGCTGTTTTTGCTCGGCTCCGGGTTAATAGGACTTGCAGCATATGGGAAAAAGAGGTCCAGGAAAAAAGTATGAATTTGACCATGGAATTATCTTTTGAAGGGGCTATGGCACGAGTATGAAAATTGCAACTACTTGTATCATTTGTTATTATGAAAGCAGCTCTTCATTGAGAATCTGTGCTTTCTCGATGAGGGGGCCTTTACCTGATAGTCCGTAGATACGGCTACCGCCGTATATGGCGGCAGCTTGTCTATTCCGCCAAAGTCTGACTTCCGGTTCTTTGTAATTCTTCGACGCGCTTGGTATGCACCAATGACAAAAAAGGCAGTTATCCTGGCTGGTGGCCCCAATCAATTTAATCTCAACAGGCCCCTGGCTCTATGGCCACTGATCAACTATTCTATCTTAGAGCACCTTATCCTCTCTTTATCTGTTGCAGGATTTGATCACATTATCATAGCCCTGTCTGATTCTCCTGATAAAGCTTATATCCAGAATCATGCGAGGAAGGTAATTCCTTCAAAAACATCTGTAACTTTCCATTGGAGTATGTCTCATAGAGGCACGGCTGGATCTCTAAAAGAATTAGAAAGGGAAATAAGGGATGAAGATGCCTTTATTCTGATGAATGGAAGTATATTCCTCAATGGAGTGAAATGGGACAGTCTGTACAGATCTCATCAGGATAATGGCGCATTGATTACAGCAGTAGTCTGTAGCAACAAAAAAAAAGATGAACGGCTTGAAGGGGTTCGGATTACACCGGATTGGCAAATCCAGGAGGTATACAGGCCTCATTTCTCAATGGACCGAAGGAATGGATATCAACTTGCTGGAATTTATCTTCTTTCAAAAAAAATCCTAAGCTATATCCCGGACACTGGTTATATGGATCTCAAGGAGCAGCTTATTCCCAAAATTGCAAAAGAGGGTAGATACGGAATTGCCTTTAACGATTTCTGCTCTAATCCTCCGCAGATAGAGTCTATAGAGGATTATTTCCTTCTACACCGAACCCTGCTGCATAATGAGAATTTTGTCAACTCTCTTAAAAAAGAGTTTAAAGAGGTGATGGATGGGGTTTGGATAGAAAATGAGGTTGAATTATCGCCTAATGCCTATGTGCTTGGTCCGGTGGTATTAAGAAAGGGTAGCAGGATAGAAGATTTCGCACAGATAATTGGTCCCTCGGTGATTGGAAATAACTGCCATATTTCGAAAGGGGCGCTGGTTCGTGAAAGTGTACTGTGGGATAATGTAAAACTTTCTTCAAATACGAAGTTACAGTATTCTGTACTGACAAATGAGGCCATATCAAATATCAAAAATATTCCTGTCTCTTTTAATACTTTAATGACTTCGAATAAAGTGGATGTCCGAAACACTTTTTTCATCAGCAGATTTGACTCTAACTGGACATATAAAATAGGGAAACGGATTATTGATATTGTTTTGGGAGTTATATGTATTCTCTTTTTTCTGCCTCTTTTTTTCCTGATAAGTCTTGCAATAAAGTCAGATAGTAGCGGGCCTGTTTTATTTTTTCAAAAACGTTGTGGCAGGGATGGCAAAGAGTTTTGTATGTTTAAATTTCGAACGATGGTCAAGAATGCAGAAAAACTCCAAAAAGAAGTATCTCCCAGGAATGAAGTTGATGGTCCTATGTTTAAAGTCTCCAATGATCCCCGTGTTACCAGAGTAGGCAGATTTCTCAGAAAATCAAGTCTTGACGAACTACCCCAGTTATTTAATGTCCTCAAAGGAGAGATGAGTTTTGTGGGCCCAAGACCTCTAAAAATGGAAGAGATGGCGTTTTGTCCAAGCTGGCGGGATTTAAGGTTACGTGTGAAACCTGGTATTACAGGGCTCTGGCAGGTTAGTGGAAAATCCCTTGTTTCCTTTAACAAATGGATTTATTATGATGTTGAATATATAAAAAATCAATCCCTTGGGTTGGATATTAAAATCTTATATAAGACCTTAAGAGTAGTTTGGAAAGGTCAGGGGGCGACGTGATGCGTAAGATTCAACTAACCGTACTACTTTTTCTGTTTGTTTACGGCTGTGCTACTACGGGAGAGCAGCATGGATTTAATAATGCACTTATGGAAGAACAAATGCAAATCCCAAAAGTTCAATTAAATGAATTCATCGTTGGCCCCGGTGATTCCATTGAGATTCAGGTTTGGCGCCATCCAGACCTTACCAGGGCCATAGAAGTCCAGTCGAACGGGTTTATCGCTTATCCTCTTTTAGGTGACGTTAAGGTAGCAGGTATGAATCTTACTGAGCTTCAACAACTCATCACACAACATCTATCTGAATATATTGTAAACCCGCAGGTCACTATACAGGTGCGACTCCCGAAATCGCAGAAGGTATTTGTTCTTGGAGAGGTTAGAAGACCTGGGGTCTATCTCCTTGATAACTCCATGACTGCGCTGGAGGCGATTGCTCAGGCAGGCGGATTTACCTTAGATGCAAAGAAAGCAAAGGTATTCCTGATAAGGCAGAAGCAAGGCAAGGCATCCGAACCTGTATTTCTGGACATAGATAGCACTTTGAAAGGAAAAGATATAGAACAGAATGTCTCCCTTCAAAGAGGGGATATTCTTTATGTGCCTCCGAGTAATCTTGCCCAAACAGACCGATTCTTCAGGCATCTGGCGATAGCACTGGGTCCTATTGTCACCTTGGAGCAGGGTATTGTCCTATATCCGCAGGTAGAAAATGTAGTGACAGGGAAAGAAACATCGGGGATAACAACAGTAGCGCCTGTTGTGGTTATAACGCCAACCTCCCCATAGAGTTAATCAAGGACAAAACAAAAGGGGTATATCATGAGAGCATTGTTAATTTATCCGGATATGCGGGTACATGTTAACTATCCACTGGGGTTAGGAATTATCTCGTCTGTGCTGAAAGAAAATGGTCATGAGACCAGGATCCTTCACTTCAATGAAGAGATGAATTTCCCGGTGGATATGACTGTGCTTGAAAAAAATATCCTGGATTTTGACCCCCAACTTATAGCTTTTTCATCAGTCAGCAATCAGTTTCGCTATGTAAAGCAGATGGCTTCCTTCATCAAACAGAGGTGGGACATACCCATTCTCTGCGGCGGAATCCATGCCACCATTGCCTCGGAAAAGGTCTTGCAACTTGGCACTATTGATATGATATGCCGCGGAGAAGGAGAATACCCGACTCTCGAATTGGTAGAGAAGATGGAGAAGGGGGAGGATTACACGACCATCCTCAATATGGGTTTCAGAAAAAATGGTGGAACGACGATCAATCCAATACGTCCCCTGATTGATGTGGAGACCTATGACACGCTCCCCTTCCCGGACAGGGATGGTTTTGATTTCAGAGAGATTGTAAAGAAGAAGCGGGGTTGGGCCAATGTCATGGCCAGCCGGGGATGCCACATGAACTGTACGTATTGTGTAAACCACTATTATCATAAGATGTACTCTCCTTTCCATACCACGGCAGAAAACCTACGGTACAGAAAGATTGGTACAGTACTAAGAGAAATAGAAGAGATGCTGGACAAATATCCAGAAATTACCCTGATTAACTTTGATGATGATATTTTCACGCTGGATAAGGAATGGTTATCCCAGTTCTGTGAGGCATACCCAAAAAAAATCAAACTCCCATTTGCCTGTAATGTCTATCCTACAAACATTAATCAAGAGACTGCCAGTATGCTTGCTAAGGCTGGCTGTGCAGAAATAAAGATCGGCCTTGAGTCTGGAAGTGAGCGTGTAAGGCGTCAGATATTAAAACGTCCAAGCCGTGACAGTGTCAATACAGATGCCTTTGTAGTGGCTGAAGAAGCCGGCATACGTTCCTGGTCATTCAATATGATTGGTGTCCCTACTGAGACCAGGGAAGAGATGTTAATGACAGCCAAACTCAATGCGAAAGTCAGACCTTATATCGTGCGTTGCTCCATATTCTACCCCTATGAGGGAACGGACCTGTATCGCTATTCTGCAGAGAATCAACTGCTGCATGAAGAACGGGCGGAGAATATCTCCTCTCACCTCGAGGATACCGTGCTGGATATGCCCCAATTGCCGAGGGAAGATATATTGATGTTTAAAACTATGTTCAAGTGGTATGTTGATGCCCATAGTGATATAGAGGCAGCACCAATCTTCCAGATACTTATCTCTCATTTTGAAAGACTACCAAAAGAGGAGTGGTCTTCCGGCAGGGCCAAAGAGCTGTTTCAGAGTGTGGATCAGTCATTAGATATGCTTCTTCGGGCATTAAAGATGGAGCATTATGCAACCCGCCGGCACCTGGACTTGAATTTTACAAAAAAACTCAACTACGAATTGCCTTAGAAAGGAGATGTTCAATGCAAGTCTTAATCCTATGTGGTGGTAAAGGGACCCGTGCGTATCCTTATACAGAGCATTTACCGAAACCGATGCTCCCTATCAATGGCCAACCAATTCTAATCCATGTGATGCGGATATTCGCTGAACAGGGACATAAGGAATTCATATTATCCTTAGGTTATAGAAAAGAGGTCATCATAGATTATTTTGACCGAAAGACCCTGGATTGGGATATCCAGTTTGTAGATACAGGTGAGGAGACAGACACAGGGGGGCGTATTGAGAAATGCAGGCACCTGCTTAGGGACACATTTTTTGCAACGTACGTGGATGGCCTTTCGGATATCTCGTTGGACAAACTCATCCGCTTCCATAAGTCACATAATGGGTTGGCAACAATTACGAGCGTTCCCCTCATATCTCAATATGGGACGCTGGATTGTGATGAATCAGGAAAGATCATTGCCTTTAAAGAAAAGCCGGTCCTTAGGGAACACTGGATCAATGCCGGTTTTTTTGTCTTTAATCCAGATGTGTTTAACCACTGGGAAGGGGGTAACCTGGAGAGGCAGGTCTTTCCATCTCTATTGAAAAAAGGGTTACTCTATACCTACAGACACGACGGTTTCTTTAAATCTATGGATACCTATAAGGATCAGCAGGAAATAGAACAGATGTATCAGGAGGGGAAGGTTTTATGGAAAGACCGGCAAGAGGAGGATCAGTCGTGGGACAAGACAATTTCTGGCAAAATAGAAGCGTCTTTATAACGGGATGCACGGGTCTTCTCGGCTCATGGCTGACTAAGACCCTTTTGGACAGGGGCGCTAACATCGTTGGCCTGATCAGAGATAACGTTCCCAATTCGAATCTCTATCGCTTCAGATTGGAAGATAAGATAAATAGTGTCAGAGGTGCATTGGAGGATTATTCTATACTTGAACGATGCCTCAATGAATATGAAGTGGATACCGTATTCCATTTAGGGGCGCAGGCTATTGTAGGCGTGGCAAACAGAAATCCTCTCTCTACCTTTGAGACAAACATTAAAGGGACATGGAATATCCTTGAGGCCTGTCGCCGGAATTCCAAGGTAAAGCGCATTGTCGTGGCCTCCAGTGATAAGGCATACGGCCAGCATGAGCAGTTACCCTATAAAGAAGACTTTCCCCTTCATGGTATGCATCCCTATGATGTCTCAAAGAGTTGTACTGATCTGATTGCCTACACCTACTACAATACTTACAAGTTGCCTGTATGTGTCACTCGATGCGGAAATATTTATGGAGGGGGGGATCTGAATTTTAACCGGATTATTCCCGGCACCATTCAATCCGTCCTGAGTGGCAAACCACCTGTTATCAGAAGCGATGGGTCATTCGTACGCGACTACATCTACGTTCAGGATATTGTTTATGCCTATCTTGTCCTGGCGGAAAAGATGGATAACTTAAATATTCAGGGGGAGGCCTTTAATTTCAGTAATGAACACCCGGTCAGTGTTACGGAGATCGTCCAGGCAATACTTAAAGTGATGAAGCGGGAAGATCTTGCCCCAGTCATTATGAATGAGGCGACAAATGAGATCAAATACCAATATCTGACTTCAGAAAAGGCCCGGACTATATTAAATTGGAAGCCTCAGTATACGCTTGATCAGGGTTTGATGGATACCCTTCATTGGTATGAAGGGTATTTTAGGGATGTCTCTTAAACCAGGTGTTAAAACTACGTTTGTAATTGGACTACCGAGGTCTGGCACAACTTTGCTGGCATACATGCTTGCCGGAGGGGGTGGTGTTTTGTCTTTAAGCGAACCATTCCTTTCACTATCCGCGCGTCGCCATAGATTGCTTAATTGGCTATACTTCCCTGAAATTCTAAAGTGCCGAATCAATCCACCCATGGATTGCAATGAGGAAGATTTCCTACATTATTTAAAGGGCTTCTCTAACAAACTCGGACTCTCGTCACTGGTCATCAAGGAGACATATCGCCTGGCCCCTTACCTGGAAAACAGGGCGTTGATGAACTATATAGCAACCTGTGGCGATCCGGTAGCAGCGATTATGCGACACCCCTACGACACAGCCAGTTCAACACTCCTGTGGGCCCGTCATCAATTACGGGGGGTACCTGGAATAGTAAATCGAATTGTCGTTCCCCGCTTTCCGGAATTTTCGGACGACCGTCAGGTCGTTGAGTGGTTTGCAAGAAACTGGGTAAGCTTTGCAGACTGGTGCAAACGTACGCAGCCTTTTATCATCAAATACGAAGATCTCGTGAGGAACCCAGGCCCTGCGTTGGAGATGCTTTGTGAACGATGTGCCATTCCTTTTACCCCCAAAATGCTTGATAATAACTCCCCCCGCTTCTTTTCCGGCATGAGTGGCGATCCCGGAGGGATGAATAAGCACAGAAAGAAGCTTAACGTGAGGCCGGTAGGCCGGAGCGACGATCTGAAGCCGGAATTTCTGGATATTATAAAGAAGACATGCGGCGAGGCTGCAGAGGAAATGGGGTACACACTATAAGGGCCGACTTTACAGTTATGGGACAAACCACACATAAATATCTCACAAAATATCTTCAGAATCACAGCATTCACCGAGGTTCTGTTTTGGTCCTTGGGAATAATCCAAAATCTTTAGCTTTCCAGTTGGAGCAACTTGGATTTGACGTGCAGAGCATGCCCCTTGACCATTTGAGAAATATGGTGCGAAATCCTGAAATAATTATGAATAATCTTACAAAAACTTTCGACATCGTTATATTAGATGATCTACTCCAATACCTGCCCAATCCTAACTCGGTCATTAAATACTTAAAGAAACAGATGGCAAGAGGTGGAATCCTTATTGTTACGAGTCCCAATGCCGTAAGGGGAAAAATCAGGCTAAAAATATTGATGGGCAAGAATTCATATCCTCTTTTATATAGCGGAAATGGCAGTGACAGTATTGTATTTGATTATACCAATGCCTTTTATCGGGAAAGTACGTTGGAAGAAATAAGAACGCTATTGTCAAAGGAGTCATTCTATGTTATTACAGCTTACTTTTTTAATAGGAATAGTGATGGGAATCAAGACAAGCATATCTTAAGATATTTTTATCGAATGCTGCAAAAAATCATACCTTCATTCAGAAACGATTTTTTTCTGATGGCCAGGGGAAATTTTTCAACAGATTTACCTACTATTAATAAAATGGATGATTTCAAACTTACAAGTATGCATGTATTCAACTCCAAGTGGCTTTATAACTATGAAACTCCAACATTATTCAACCGTTTTTTTACCAGGCGATGGGATATAGAAGTTTTTAAACAACTACCTGTAAATGTCAGTTCTTTGCGGATTTTGGATGTTGGTTGCGGATGGGGACGTCTTTTAACTGCATTTGCTGATGCCGGAGCGCTACATTTGGCAGGTATGGATATAGCTCCCCGAATGGTTGACCTTGTACGGCAGCGCCTTTTTGAACGGGGTGTAACGGCAGAGGTGAAAGTAGGTGATGCTGAGGATGCTATTCCCTGGGAAGATGAATCCTTTGATGTGATAACCCTGACAGGATCTCTTCATCATTTTTATCGGCCTTTTGATGCTCTTAGGGAAATGTATAGAGTACTGAATAAGAACGGGCTTTTAATAATCACGGACCCGTTGTTCTTTCCCCCGATAAGGCAAATACTTAATTACCTCCTGACTTTTAAAGCTGCACAAGGTGACTATCGTTTCTATACTCCCCATGAAGTATCAGAAATGTTAGTTTCAATGGGTTTTACAATGAATAAAAAACAACAATGGATCAATTCGTTCCTTGTTAGTGCTTTGAAATAGCAGCAAAAAAATCTATGACTTCAATCAGCAAGAAGATTAAAAATGGGACCCATGTTCTTCGTTCTGTTCTGCAGGCCCCGAAACCAGAGGATTTCTTTTTCCTAACGTTTGCCATAACCTATCTCTGCAGTTCAAAATGCACGATGTGCAATATATGGCAGAAGTACAAGGAAGATCCTCATAAAAACAAAGAAGAATTAAACGTTCAAGAGATCAGGGAAGCATTCAGCAGATCAAATATTCTGAAGAAAGCCCGAATAATCCTTATAACGGGAGGCGAGCCGTTTCTCAAAAGAGATTTCAGTGACATAATTCTTTTTTTCAATGAACTCAATCCTACAGCTTCTATTATTATAGCTTCAAACGGACTAAGTCCTGATCTCATTAGTGATAAATTGAGAAATATAAGGCAGGCCCTGGTGAAGCGGGGGAACAAGGATGTCGTGATAGGGGTAGGCGTGTCACTGGATGGGATGGAGGAAACCCATGATAGAGTAAGGGGAGTAAAGGGGTCTTTCAAGAACGCATTAAAGACAGTGGAAGTCATAAGGAATATAGAGGGAATATTCACCGGACTCTCCTTTACATTTACCCCCGAGAACTTTAGAGAATTTTATTCTGTCCGCGAGCTGGCAAAAGAAATGAAGTTGGGTCTCACTTTCCAGTTTGCCCAGACAAGTGGTCATTATTACGAGAATAAGGATATACATTTCAATTGGAACCGGAAACAAATTGACGAAGTGAGAGATATTTTAAAAAAGACAAGGTATTTTGATGTAATCCGCAAAGGATTTTTTGATTATGGGACCAGCCAGGCGCTCAAGGACCGTTTGCTGAGTTACAATCGTTTTTTTCTGGAACATGTCCTTGAGTATCAGCTTCATCAAGAGAGGCATTTTAATTGTTTTTCGGGAACACATTCATGTTTTCTCGACCCCTATGGCAACGTTTATCCATGTATCCCCCTTGAAAAAAAAATAGGAAATATTTGTGAAAATAATTTCGACGATCTGTGGACATCTCCCATGGTGAATGAAATCAGGGAACATATATCGCAGCGGCAGTGCCACTGCTGTTCATTCTGTGATATCCCGAACTCGCTCCCAAGAAATCTGTGCGTGATCACGTCCAACCTGAAGAACATATTGATGTCAGGATAAGACAGTGTGGGAACGCTCGAATGATTGAATCGTAAATGAAAAGAGGTTATAAAAAATGTTAAGGCGGTTTTCAAAACTAATAAAGGTGATGCACATGAATAAAGAAGATAAATTAAATCATGCAGATGAGATACGCACAGACAAACACGGAACACTCTGCGATGAAACTCCCGAACAGAAAGCTATCCTTCACAGGGTCTCGGAAGTCGAATGGTATCATTCTATTGATCTTGGGCATGGGGTGGTGACACGGGGATTATTTGATCACCGTCCTCTGCTGCCGCACTATCATCTTCCGGAGAATTTAAAAAATATGCGGGTTCTCGATGTGGCTACTTATGACGGATTTTGGGCATTTGAGTTTGAAAAGCGGGGAGCTGCCGACGTCGTGGCTATGGATATAAAAACCTGGAATGATATTGATATACCACCCCGTATCAGGGCCGGAGCTTCAAAAGAGATATTGAATACTGAGATGGGAACAGGGTTCAATATTGCCAGGGATATCCTTGGTTCAAAGGTCCAACGGGAAATAATGAATGTTTATCACCTTAGTCCTGAATGGAGGGGCAAGTTCGATTTTGTGTTTTGCGGTGACTTGTTGCTGCATTTAATGAATCCCATGAAAGCGCTTCAGAACATTCACAGTGTCGTGTCAGGCTATGCCTACATAGTTGATGTGTTCAATCCGGAATTTGGCGAAGATGATTCAAATGCAATTCTGCGCTATGCAGGCGGTACCAGCAGAATGGTGTGGTGGAATTTCGGTCTTGGCAGCTTAAAAAAGATGATAAAAGATGCCGGATTTACGAAAGTCGAGGTAATCAGTAAATTTGAATTTAGTGTACAGGGACAGAAAGAAAAACACTGGCATGTCGCATTCAAGGCTTATCCGTAGCACCCGAAAACCTTAAATAATCCTTACAGGGCTTCCTCATTAATTCACTATGCAGAGATTATGGGACTGAAGATCGCTATTACATCAACAGTGAGCTGGCCTTATGTCCGGAGAGGGAGCCGCATTACATATGAACTTGCCGTCTATCTTGCTAAACAGGGACATGAGGTTCATTATATCAGCACAAAACCGGGGAATGTCAGCAGAATGAAGGCGCAGGATGGAATTGATGCGGAATATTACCGGCTCATTGAACACCCACTACTCAATGTATGCAGAATACAGAAATTCGATACCTTCTCTCTTTCATGTCTTGGTGCACTTCTTAAGAACGATTATGACATTGTGCAAACAACGTTTCCCATGGATGCCTTTGCTGCCAGTATTTACAGATCAATTAAAGGGACTCCTTTTGTGCATTATATGTTCGATAGATTTTATCCCAGATATTACATCACCCCATATGGGAAATTGGTATTTAACAGGTGTATAAGGACCGCCTCCCGAATAGGAACAATAAGCAGCTTTATCAGAGATGACCTAAAGGAGAAATTTGGTGTTGAAGGAGTTGTGATCCCCGGTACGGTAGATACCGAGCAATTTACACTTTGCAAAGACAAGGATTTCAGTACTCCCTGTATACTGTCAACTTCATCGCTCCAGGAGCCAAGAAAGCGGGTTGACCTCCTTGTCAGGGCCTTTGAGCGACTCCTTGATCACATGCCGAATGCAGTATTGAAACTCTCCGGCCATACTGTTCCGGAAAGAACGACAACACTCCTTCAGTCTGTCAGTTCACGAACGCGAAAGTCTATTGAGATACTGGGGGTAGGCAGACGTGAAGACTTGCCCTCGCTTTACCGGAATGCGGCTATTTCCGTTTTGCCTTCAGTAAATGAGGCTTTTGGATTAGTCATCCTTGAATCTCTCGCCTCCGGTACTCCCGTTGTAGGCACAAGAAGCGGCGGCATTCCTGGCATTCTCAATGATCCAAAAACAGGGGTTCTGTTTGAAGAAACAGACGGACCTGAAGAACTATCCAAAGCACTGATTAAGGGACTGGAGCTGAGCCGTGATCCAGAAACGAGAATGAGGTGCCGCAACCATGCTGAACAATATTCGTGGAGCAGGATAGGGCCGCTATATGAAAAACTCTATTCAGATGTCCTCAATGGCAGACGGCCGGGAAAATCCGGTATAGTGAAAAAAAAGATGGCGTCAAAGAAGATCCCGGCATCCGCTGAGAGTGTGGGAATACATTTAAATTACCGATCAAACAAGAAGTCATTAAGTTGTCTTTTTGATGATGCCATTGACGAGTTAGATATTGATTATGACAATTATTACAGGATCGATCTTTATAAACCATATTGCACATACGTTTTGGGGTGGTTGTTTGATCATGGGGTACGAAAAGGCAATGTTCTTGTTGTCGGCTTCTTCACGCGTCCTTTGAAGGCATTACTGGAGAAGTGTGGTTTTATTGTCAGGGAGGCCGGGATTGCACAAGGAGACGAATCATTGGAAGATATACCCGGGACCTATGATGTCATAACCTGCGACGACATCATTCAGCACTGTGAACATCCAGGAATAATACTTCAGGTGCTGAGAGACAAGCTGAATCCCGGCGGGAAGATCCTGCTTACAACGGGAAATGCCGCAAATGTGAGTGAAGTGGAGAAATTAATAACTGACGCAGGTTTTTCTATAAGCCAGAGCGGGTATATGATGAAAGAAAAAGCCATTGCAGGAAGTCTGTTTCCACCCCCTGTTCGTTTATACTTTTATAAAAATTTGTACTATTTTGCTCAAAGGGCATTTCCCCGTATGAGAAGTCATTTCTTTGTCGCAGCGAGTAGAAAATCAATGTCACAAGTATGAAGATAGCAATTACTTCGCCTTTTGGCTGGCCGTATGTACGACGTGGAAACCGTTTTGCCCATGATCTTGCCGCCTATCTTGCGGAGAGGGGTCATCAAGTGCATTTCATTACGACTAAGCCCGGGGTCACCAGCAGAATGAAGCTGCGAGGCAAGGTACTGGAAGAACACCGCAGGCTTTTTTGCTACCCTTTTCTGTCTCTTCTGAACATTGAAATGTGGGAAACATTTGCGTTAGGATGTTTTCGTTCTCTCATGAGAGAGAAGCATGACATTGTTCAGACATTCTGGCCTCCGGATGCCTTTGCTGCCAGTCTTAACAGGTCCTTAAGGGGCATCCCTTTTGTACTTCTGATGGTGGACTCAAATCATTTTTATCGCCCGACCGCGTTCGGCAAGCCGATGCTAAAAAGGGCCTTGAAAAATGTATCCTGTCTTGAAGTACCCAGCACCTATGTGAATGAAGAGCTGAAATCGCAGCTTAACCTGGAAGGGACATTGATCCCCATGCCTGTCAATATGGACGAGTTTACCCCTCGCAATGATAAGGGGCTCAATCCCCCCCGCATTCTTTGTACATCCTCGTTTCTTGATGCGAGGAAACGGGTATATCTCCTTGTTCAGGCATTCGAGCTGCTTCTTAAGGAGATTCCAAACGCCATTTTACAACTATCCGGCCACGGGACCATTGACCAGGCAGCGATGGGGATTCTCAATCTGGTTACGCCGAAAACGAGAAGGTCCATCGAGATACTGGATGTTGGTAAATTGGAGGATATGCCAAAGATTTACAGCCAGGCCTCGTTAACCGTCCTTCCTTCACTGAGGGAAGCTTTCGGGATGGTCATCATAGAATCACTTTCCTCGGGAACCCCTGTAGTAGGTGCGAGGAGCGGTGCTATTCCTGAAGTGATTAATGATCCGGAAGTGGGTATACTGTTTGAGGAAACCGGGGGCCCGAAGGAATTATGCGAGGCCCTTGTCAGGGGGCTGGAACTGGCCCGTGATCCTCAAACGATCACGCGGTGCCGGAAATACGCCGAACGCTATAGCTGGCATGAGCTGGGTCCCCGGTACGAGGCTCTCTACCTTGGGATCCTGAATGGGCATAAACAGTGAATAAAAACGAACGGAAACATCATGCTGTCAGGACTTAAGCAAATAAAAAAAGCTTTTTCGAGAGATATATTGGGATATGCTGATTATCCAGCCAATGCCTTCATAGAAGTTAATTATGACTGTATGTTTCGGTGCAAGATGTGTCAGTTGTGGACCGCTGATTTTAAAAAGTACCGTATAGGCGATGGTCAGATCCTTTCTCAGGATGAAATAAAGAAGGTCATTGATGAGTTCGCTTCAGCAGGTATGAAAGAAATCGCGTTTTTGGGCGGAGAACCTTTTCTGAGAAAGGATCTGTGCGATCTTATTGCATATTGCAAGGTCATGAAGTTGAGCACCTTTACTGTTTCAAACGGTTATTTAATAGGAGAAGACCTGGCTGACAGGATTGTGCGGTCCGGCCTGGATTTGCTGGCGATATCCATTGACGGCCCAAACAGCGAGATACATGACAGGATACGGGGGGTGACCGGGGCATTTGACCGGGCTGTGGGAGCAATAAGGCTGATCATGAAGCGCCGGAAAGAACTTCATACGGACCGCCCTCTGATCGGAATAGCCTGTACGGTATCATCAAATAATTTCCTCAACCTGCCGGATATGATTGACCTGGCGAAGAGCCTTGATGTAGGAACTGTTCGCTTTCAGTACATTTCAGTTATTGATAAATCCACTGTTGAGCAAACTGATAAAATGATGGGAGAGCAGGTTGTGGGCGTGCATAATTTCGTAGACGTACCCCAGCACTATTTAGTTCCGAAAGAGCAGCTTGTTACATTAGATGATGTGATAGTGGAAATAAAAAAAAGGGCCGGCACTCAGGTGGAGTGTGGTATTGAATCTGTTTTCTTTAACAAAGACAAAAGTTTTATAGAAAAAGGGATATTCCCTGTGTGGGACTGCAAAGTGCCATGGGCACAGGCCTTTGTAACACCGACAGGCGATTTTATTCCGTGTCCGATGTTTCCGGATTATAAAGAGGGAAACATCAGGGAAAGGTCATTTGAACAAATATGGAATGGCCGGCGTGCAAGAGACATAAGAAAACGTCTCAGCAAAGGTCTTCCTCCGATTTGCCAGAAATGCTGTTTCGTACATTCAGGGACAGAGAGCAGATGGAAGAAGGTGTATCGCAGACTTGCCGGGGGAGTCTTTAACAAACATCACAAGCCGGAATGACGGCAAGTATGTATCTGCATAAAGGACGGTCATGAAGAACGGTTCTCCTGTATCAGAGAAGATAATTTGGGCCATAGGAGCATGTTTCATTATGGCAGGTGTTATTCTCAATGAGAAAATTCTTGCTGCAATATTCAGTGCAGACGGAGCCATAGCTGTTCCGCATCGAATCGTAATCGGAATCATTGATATCCTCTTAATAGGCCTGGGGTTGGCAGTTATCATTTACAGAAAGCGCCTTACGGGAGAGATATTGTCTGGTATAGCAGGTGTATTAATTATCCTGTCAGGTTTGCTGTTCAATGTGAGGTTCCTTGCGATATTGCTGGATTTAGAGATGAGCCCTCTGAATAAGGTCATTGTGGGGGTATTTGAACTTTACCTGATAGGTACCGGGGTATTATTTATTTTATTGAGAAAGGCTTTTCAGCTAAAAAATGTATTACTGTATGTGTTCTCAAGTGTGCTCTCTCTTTCCCTGTTTTTGGCATATGACTGTTATACGGCCTATCGGTTTTTTTCAAAAGACAACCGGTTGCATATATACAATGTTCACGTTGAGGACAAATACCTTGGCTGGAAACCCAAAGCCAACAGTATCGGCAAGCATGTCTATTACTCAAATTTTAATGTTGAATATGTGATTGATGAAAATGGATACAGGAAAATAAAAAAACCGAAAGAGCCTGTCTCCAGCATCTATTTTTTCGGTGACTCCTTCACCTTTGGCCAGGGAGTGAGCGATGATGACACATTCCCGAGCATTATAAAGAGGAAATATGTCAAAGAGGATATTAGTGTATATAATGCAGGGGTCCTTGGATATGGAATTGTCCAGATGTTTCAACGATTCCTGAATATGGAGGACCGGATAAAATCCGGAGATATGATCATTTTTACCCCTCTGTCGCAAGATATAGAAAGGAACATGAAAGATTTTTATATGCCCTATCTTCTTTCCTTTTTCTATGAGAAACTGGAATATTACCCCTCGTATGATAATGGGGTCATAAGGCCCTGCAAACTGGAAAATAATATGTTCAACTTATTTAAGTTGTTGATTCTTAAGGCGCCGTATACCGGGAACTTCTGGACAGCTATATACAAGAAAACTATTCCGGACACGACAAAGGAAGCCATCGGGATCATGGATATCATCAGGGAAAGAACAGAGGCAAGGGGCGGTAAATTCTATCTCTTCTTCCTGCCTAACCTGGAGGAATGCCTTCGTGGTAAATATACTAACGATATCTCCGGATTTGATCATTTCGATATCATGCTTTACTTCCCGTCCAAATGGAAGGAATTGGAAAAGATAAAATTCGAAAATGACAGGCACTGGAATGTTCGCGGACATGAGATAGCAGCAAGGGCAATCGTTAAGACCCTCATAGATAAGGGGGCACTTGAACGGCAAGACTTAAGGCAGAAGGGAATTGATAGTGGATCCTTTTCGTATTACTAAATTTCAGGACATCACTGAAGGCCGGAACGCCGGGGATAAACTGAAGAAGCTGGGAGTCTCAGCGGTACTTAGTGATGCGAATGAGTTATATGTGTCCACGGAGCAGGTAGACAAGGCTATCGAGGCTTTGGGGCTTCCATATGATTGCAGGGATGCCAAACAGCCGGGACCCTGGTGTCCGCAGTGCGGCAGACAACTCGTTTCGAAGAAGGGTGGATTCAGCACCATTCCGGGTTTATTTGCCTCTTCGCGAAGCTGGCATTGTCATGAGTGCAACGAGGAAAGAAGGGATAAAAAATCCACGATAAACCGGTTAAGAAAACCAATCAAGAGGGCTCTGGTTAAAATTGGGTATCACTCGAAACCGTCTTTTCTCATCATCGGCGCTCAAAAGGCAGGAACAAGCGCTTTGTTCCAAATCCTGCAGCAGCATCCGCAGATCGTTGCTCCCAGGGAAAAAGAACTTCGCTTCTTTGATGATTATTGGCGAATCAAGTATGGCGATTTCGTGTCGTATCATGAGATGTTTCCGCTCCCCTACCGACTGAAGACAGACAGATTGACGTTCGAAGCATCTCCAAGTTACCTATTCAATCCGGCTTGTGCACAACGGATTTACCAGTACTCTCCAGGTATACGTCTCATTGTTATCCTGAGAGAGCCTGTATCCAGGGCATTCTCCGCATGGAAAATGAACAGGAAATTCGCAATGTCAACGAATCCCTATCTTCAATCTCTGGGAGACAGAAGAAGTTTTGCAGAGGCTGTAAAAGAGGAAGCGAGGGTGCTTGAAAAGACTGACTGGGAAAAGGAACGAATTGGATATATAAAAAGAGGGATATATATAGAGCAGCTGGAGAAATACCTGCAGCATTTCTCCAGGGAGTCACTATTGATACTTGAACACTCCCAACTTTTGTGCGACTCCCAGGCCATCTTTGCCGGTGTGTTTCGTTTTCTGCATATAAACGATAAGTTCGTCATCCAGAATCAGCGTGTTAACGTGTCTGGAAATAATGATGAGATGCCGAAAGAGGCGCGAGACATTCTTCATTCGATCTACAAGCCTTACAACGAGAGACTCTTTAATCTGCTCGGAAGGGAGTATGGCTGGTGATTTGCGGAAAAGCACGGCTGAATCAAGATGAGTCTTAAAATAGCAGCAACATCACCTATTGGCTGGCCCTATGTGAGAAGGGGAAATCGCTTTACGTATGAGCTTGCTGTTTATCTTGCAAGTCAGGGTCATCAGGTGCATTACATCACATCAAAACCCGGAAGAGTGAGCAGGGAAAAGAAAAAGGATAATCTCCGGCTTAAATATCACCGGCTCTTCGGACACCCCATGCTTTCCCGTCTGAACATCCATTTTTATGAGACCTTTGTCCCCATATGCCTTTACTCGCTTAGTCGGGAAAGGTACGATATTGTGCACTCCTTTTTGTACGCCGACGCTTTTGCAGCGGGTCTGGTGAAGAGATTCAAAGGAATGGCCCTGGTTCCTACTCTGACCGATGGGATCCCGATGTATTGGCGAACGAGATTCGGAAAGTCCATGTTCAGCAGCGTTGTGAAAAGTGCGTCCCGGTTTCATGCGCCCAGCGAGTTTGTAAGAGACTGTTTTAAACGGGAGTTTCATGCGGAATCAGAGGTAATTCCTCCTCCTGTGAATACTGAACATTTTACCCCATGTGATAAGAAGGATCCCGGCAGCACTAAAATCCTATGTACGTCTGCTCTCCACGTTGGATCAAAAGGGATTGACATGCTGGTCAGTGCCTTTGAGCTTCTTCTGGGGCATATTCAGGACGCTGTTTTGCAATTATCAGGTCACATTGACGACAATACAAAAAGAAAGTTACTGAAATCTGTAGGTCCAAAGACCAGAAAGGCCATCGAGATCAGAGGGGTTGGACTTCAGGCGGCTCTGCCGATGCTGTATCGCGAGGCGTCAATCACCGTTCTTCCTTCTCTTGATGAACCGTTCGGTATGGTGATGCTTGAATCTTTGGCCTCCGGCACTCCCATAGTTGGAACACGGAGCGGCGCCATTCCGGAGATCATTACTGACCCCGATATCGGTGTATTGTTTGATCATTCAGATGGTGCAGAAGGTTTGTGCGAGGCGATGATCAGGGGCGTTGAAATTGCGAAAGACCCGAAGACACCAGGGCGGTGCCGTATCTTTGCAGAAAGGTACTCCTGGAAAGCGGTGGGGCCGAAATATGAACAAATGTATTACAGGATTCTTGATGAGAAAGGTAGATAAACAGGCATAGTGAATAAAAAACAATTGAACAGTCTCTTTGATGATGCGATAGATGAACTGGAAATAACCTATGATGTTTATTTCGGGATAGAGCGCTACCGGCCAAGGTGTGTGCATACGATGCACCGGTTATTATCCAGCAGGATTGAGGGAGGTAAAGTACTGGTCTTGGGATCAAACGAAAAACCGTTCACCATGATGTGTGAAAAACTTGGCTTTCGTGCCGAGGGATTCAGTTTTAGACCAACAACAAACAATGTGCATGAAGATGAAAACAGTACGGCATCATCTGAGACTGAATTAATCAAAAACATGAAAGGCGACTTTGATATTATAATATGTGATGATATCCTTCAAAACATTCAATATCCGCAAGATATGTTAATACTTCTGAAAGAACATTTACGGCCTGGTGGGTTGCTCATGCTTACAACTCCGAATGTGGCGAGAGGCACATCACGTCTGTGGCTGCTGAGTGGGAGGAATATCTATCCAACACCATCAGTTTCCGAAACAGAGGAAGGCGAAGTTCTGCGCCTTATACCGTACCGGGAATATACCCTCCGTGAGATTGAAAGGCTGGTAACGGATATCGGGTTGGAACGGTTACAGAGTGAATTTATAATCGGGAAAAACGTAAATGCGAATATGTGGCCTCCTATGCCGGTAAAGGAATATTTGTTACAGACCCTATTTCTTGCAGTCCAGAAAATTGCAGCCCCGCTAAGAAGTTACCTTTTTGTGGCAGCGCGAAATCCTCTTTTGAAAGGGAAACAAGTCACGTAAAGACACTATGAAAAATGCAATTGAAATCAGAAACTTAAAGAAGGTCTTTCAGCAACATATAAGCCTCATAGACTATTTTTCAGGACCAAAGAAGGTAGCGAATGCGCTTAATGGCATATCCTTTGATATCAAAGAAGGAGAGATATTCGGACTCCTCGGCCCCAACGGCGCCGGAAAAACAACTCTCATCAAGATACTTACAACACTCATCATACCGACAGAAGGGACAGCAAAGGTTCACGGCTACGACATTATTAAGGATGAATGGCAAGTCAGGAACATTATCGGGCTTATCCATAGTGACGAGAGGAGTTTTTTTTGGAGGTTGACAGGCAGGCAGAACCTGGAATTCTTTGCCGCAATCTTCCACATCCCGGGACGATTGGCACGAATCAGGATTGATGAAGTGATAGCCCATGTCGGTCTGGAAAGGCATGCCGATAATCTATTCTTTAATTATTCAACAGGTATGAAGCAGAGATTGGCCATAGCCCGCGGTCTATTGAATAGTCCAAGAATTCTTTTTATGGATGAAGCCATGAGGAGTATTGATCCGATCAGTACTCAAAAAATCAGGGAATTCATTAAGACAATGATACGGGAAAGAAATAATATGACTATAATAATGGCTACTAATCGCCTGGATGAAGCAACAAATCTGTGTGACCGTGTTGCTATCCTCAACAAGGGACACCTTGTGAAATGCGGCAGTATTGGAGAACTTGAAGCGGTCGCCAGGGGACCTGTTGAATACGAAATTGAGGCAAGGAATTTGCGCGAAGAAGTTCTTGAGCAGATTCGCCAGATAAAATGTGTTCACGATTGTAAGAAAACCTTCAATATGAATGGAAATGTTGGAATCACGATAACATTGGATAATGAGGAGGAAAGCATCCATATGGTATTACAACAGATTATATCAAGCCATGGATATATTGTACGATGTGACCGCAGGGAGCCTTCATTTGATGAAACCTTTAACAGGATAATTACTGAGTTTGAAGCCTCTCAGGAAAGAGGTGGGATATGATAAGAACTGCACTCGCATTCATTAAAAAAGACTTTTTGATAATGATGAGTTATAAGTTCAACTTTGTTCTCCAGATAGCAGGCATCCTGATAATGGTAACAATTATCTATTTTCTTGGAAGCCTTGTGGGTATCGCTGATATCCCCTTTCTTAAACCGTATGGCGGAAATTATTTCGGATTTCTTATGATTGGTATTGCCTTTTCAGATTATGCCGGGATTAGTATTAATTCTTTTTCCGGAAACATACGGGACGGGCAGTTGACAGGGACACTTGAAATTATATTAACCTCTCCAACGCGGTTGTTTACCTTTTTATTTTCTTCTTCATTATGGAGCTATATTTTTACTACTTTTCGTCTTTTTATGTATTTCCTTGTCAGTATCTTTGTCTTTGAACTAAAGATAGGTATGATTAATATACCTGCGGCATTTGTCATCTTTGTACTCTCTATGCTGACTTTTATTGCTATTGGAATCATTTCTGCCTCGTTGGTACTTGTTGTTAAACAGGGGGACTCTGCTTTAAGAAGGATAGGAGGGGTTTCTATGGTTGTCAGTGGTGTTTTGTTTCCTACTGAATATCTCCCTTCTTTCCTGAATAAAATCTCCCTTTACCTCCCTTTCACCTACACGTATCGCGGTTTAAGGCTTTCCATCCTTCAGGGATATTCCATTACGCAATTACAGGGAGATATTACCGCTTTGTCCGGTTTTGCAATGGTATTCATGGCAGTCAGCTTGATCGCTTTTCCTTACGCAGTAAAAAAAGCAAAGATTAAAGGTTCATTAGCTCAATATTAAAAATAAAATGATTCAGGCCACATCTCCATTTGTCTCAGTGGTAATACCCACTTACAATAGGCGGAAACTTCTAAAAAGTACTATTGAATCGCTCCTTCATCAATCATATCCAATGGATCGTTATGAGATCATTGTTATAGATAATTCTTCATCTGATGGGACAGAGGAGATGGTGAATTCACTGCGGCAGAATTCACTGTGTAGTTTATCGTACTATAGGAAGAAAAACGAAGGCCCTGGCGCCTCCAGGAACCTTGGGATTGCAAAGACCAAAGGGACCATAATAGCATTTACCGACAGTGACTGTGTTGCTGACACTGACTGGCTGAAAAACGGAGTAGCCAGGATGACAAACGGGATTGGTCTGGTTCAGGGAAAGACACTGCCTCATCCGGGGCAGCCGCAAAGATTATTGCAGCATACGATGAATGTTGTTACGGAAAACGGGTTTTATCCAACATGCAATATTTTTTACCGTAAAGACGCCCTCGATCAGGTGGGTGGTATTTCCCCTGACTTCTGCGGATTAAACTGCTTTGGAAAACCGAGGTGGGGAGGTGAGGATACTGATCTGGCATGGAAGATAAAAGAGCATGGCTGGAGGAGCGTCTTTGCGGATGATGCTGTTATTTACCACCACGTATTTATATTTACTTCCCTGAAGGAAGTGATCAGGTATGCCCGTTTCAATGTGATCTTTGCATTAGCCCATAATATAAAAAGACATCCTGCGCTGCGGAATGCTATTCTCTACCGGAAGATTTTTAAATCGAAGCAAAGGGCGCTTTTTTATCTCTTTGTGTTTTCGCTGATCTCTGGAAATGTTATCCACTGGGGCTTTTATTTTTTTACCCTCCCCTATCTGGCAAGACTGATGAGGGTGACTTTCCATGGACGGTCTATCAGGTCGTATTACAAGGGGCTATCCCTTTTCTTGTTTATCATTTTTGTTGAAATTGTTGAGTCTGTTCTTTCAATATGTGCAAGCTTGAGATACCGGACAATTATACTTTAACAGAAATCCATTAGCAGCGTAATGACATCAAATAAGTTGCCATTTATTTCTGTGGTCATCCCGACATACAATATGCGAGACCTCCTGAGGGACACTGTCGAATCACTGTATAAACAATCATACCCCAAAGATCGTTATGAGATTATCGTTGTTGACAATTCGTCAACTGACGGAACGAAGGACATGATGGATTCCCTGCAAAAGAAGTCACCATGTTTGATACAATATTATATCAAAGAAAATGAAGGCCCCGGTTCCTCCAGAAACCTGGGAATTGCAAAGGTAAGAGGCACTATTATCGCATTTACCGACAGTGACTGTGTGGCTGACACTGACTGGCTGAAAAACGGAGCAGCTAAAATGACTGATGGCATTGGAATTGTGCAGGGGAAGACTCTGCCCAACCCGTATCAAACGCTTAGCACGTTTTCAAAAACCCAGTCTGTCCCGAACGAGAATGGAATGTATCCAATGTGCAATATATTTTACCGAAAAGAGGCTCTCGATCAGGTGGGCGGTATTTCCCCTGACTTCTGCGGATTAAACTGCTTTGGAAAACCGAGGTGGGGAGGTGAGGATACTGATCTGGCATGGAGTGTTAAAAAGCAGAGATGGGGGAGTGTCTTTGCGGATGACGTGATTATCTATCATCACATATTCCATTTGCGTCCATGGCAGGCAATATTCGGTTTTCGCAACTACCAGTTTCAGGGCCTGTTTTTTGCCGTGCCTTATCTTCTGAAAAAGCATCCGGAGTTGAGGAAACACATGTACTATAGATTCTTCCTGAGCAGGAAAAAGGCTTTATTTGACATCTTTTTTATATCGCTGCTGTCCGGGATATTGATTCACCCGGTCTTTTTCTTCTTTTCAGTTCCCTACCTTATAGAGTTAAAAGATGTTTTTCTCGGACGCCCTTTAAAGGAATATCATCGCGGCCTTGTGGTGTTTGTTATCAGGGTCCTCAGCGATTTTATTGATTTTATACTCCTGCTCAGCGGCAGCATCTGGAACCGCAGCATAATCCTTTGAATTTATGTTCAATAAAATGAGAAATACAATAAATAAATGCGTAATCATTTACAACAGATATCTTAAGGCGGGTATAAAGAAAAATAGATATAAAAAAATAACAAAGATGTTTCTATCTATAATGAATTTCCTGTTTCTGAAGAAGCCTTATATTTTAATCGTTGAAACTGGAACAGTTTGCAATATAAATTGCCCGACATGTCCTACACCCAGGGATATAGTGGTAGATGCGAGAACTATTAAAAATATGGGCTTTGATGATTTCAGTAAAATAATAGACAATTCATATAAATCATTCTCTGCTGTCCTGTTATATTGGAGCAACGAACCACTTCTAAATAAAAATATAGCCAAAATGGTTCGTTATTGTAATGAATTAAACTTATATACATTCATTTCAACAAATGTGATGTTACTTACTGGGAATAAATTCAAAGAATTAAGCGAATCAGGTCTCGATGAATTATTAGTCTGCATTGATGGTTTTTCTCCGGACACCTATGAACCTTTCAGAAAGGGAGCGAAATTTGAAATGGTCAAAAGAAATATAGAAAATATATGTAGAATAAAAAGAGAATTAAGAGCCGTAAACCCCTGGATAGAAATTCAATATATTGAAACAAAAGAAAACTCTAAAGAAATTACTTTATGCAGGGAATGGGCAGAAGAAATTGGGATTGACAGCTTTCGTGTGCAATCATTATACATTACAAAACATTTGAATGATTATCAAACATTACGTGAAGAATTCTACACAGAAAAAAACTGGAAAGAACAGGATAAGAAAATATCAATGAAAGATAAAAAAGCATGCAGAAATGCTGAATCAACAGTTTGTGTTCTTGTAAACGGTCAGACTACAATTTGCTGCTATGATATAAAAGGAACTTTTAGTTACGGTAACTTATTA
Organism: Nitrospirota bacterium; assembly: GCA_020851375.1. NCBI lineage: Bacteria > Pseudomonadati > Nitrospirota > Nitrospirota bacterium. Next base: position 121,047 of record JADZCV010000025.1, read on the forward strand.
GAAGATTCTTTTGAGAGTATAACCAAAAATGATAAATATACAGAAATAATCAGTAAAGGTAAAGAGCATGAATTAAGTATTTGTAAAAAGTGTTAAGCAGCATAATAATAATGAACAGGATAAAGTAAAGGGTTGTCAATTAAAATAGCTGTAACATCCGCATTTGGCTGGCCTTATGTGCGAAGGGGGAACCGGGTTGCCTATGAACTTGCCGTCTATCTTGCCAGTCAGGGGAATGAAGTCCATTTTGTAACGACGAAACCGGGTATTCTCAGACGGGAAAAGATCATTGGGAATCTTATTATCAAATATTATCCTGTGATAGATCATCCTTTTCTCACGAGATTTAACCTTGAGTACTGGCAAACATTTGCACTGACCTGCATCAGTGCCCTTGTGAAAGAAAATTATGATCTTGTATATACATGTCTGACAATGGATGCCTGTGCTGCCGGTCTTAATAAAACTATCAGGGGAACTCCATTTATCCCCATATTGATTACCGGTGATCCCCTGTATAGAGACGCCCGATGGGCTAAGCGGTTTTTTCGCAGGGCTATAGAAAAGGCATCCCGCCTGGTGACCATAAGTCATTTTGTTAATGAAATATTAAAGAGAGATTTCAGTCTTGAGGGGGTCATGATACCCTGTCCTGTTGATACATCAAAGTTTTATTATACCGGGAAGAAGGAGACTGGTTTCCCCAGGATTCTTTGTACTGCTACACTTCTTATGGAAAGAAAAAGAGTCCCTTTGCTCGTTAAAGCCTTTGAAAGACTCATTGATAATGTTCCTGACGCGGTTTTGCAACTTGCCGGTGAAACGACACCCGAGGTCACACGGAATCTTCTAATGTCTGTTAATTCAAAAACAAGAAAATCCATTGAAATTGTGGATATCACATCAGACGCTGTCCTTTCTTCGTTTTACAGGAGTGCAACTATTACTGTCCTGCCGTCGCTCAACGAGGCATTTGGAATGGTGACGACAGAATCACTGGCATCTGGAACGCCGGTTGTGGGAACAAGGAGCGGTGGAACAGCAGAGATACTTGATGATCCACGTGTTGGTGTATTATTTGAGCCTGGTGACGGCCCGGAAGAACTCTGTAAAGCGCTTATAAAGGGGATAGAATTGTCAGGAAACCCGGATACACCAAGGCGGTGCAATGAACATGCGCAACGATATTCATGGAATAACCTGGGTCCTAAATATGAAGAACTGCAGGAAGGAGTCCTTGGTGAGATCAGGAAGGTGTCCGGAACACCCAAAAAGATTGGATCAAAAATAACAATAACCTCTTTCAAGCCAAATCAATCTTCTTTTACCAAAGGTAAGGCTGATAAGAGTGTGTTGAGTAAATTATTTGTGGATAATCTGGATTCATTGGAGATCACGTCAAGTATTTATTACAATATTGACAGTCGTGAACCAAGATATCTTCATTTGCTGGACTGGATATTTAGCAAGGTGCGTCATCCTGATTCTGTACTCGTTATGAGTTTGGACCCATCCTTCCTGATCCTGCTCTTAAAGGAGTGTGGGATCGAAGCAAAGCAGGTTATTACTCCCACATGGTTAGATGGTACAAACAAGACGGTCTCTTTTGGGATAGACCCGGCTACTCAAGATGAGGAGCAGATCACCGGCAGTTTTGACATCATCATATGCGATGATCTTCTCCAGTATTGGCCAGCACCCCTTCGGGGACTTGAGGAGCTGAAGAAACGATTGAAACCTGAGGGGGTATTGCTGTTGAGCACTCATAATGCGGCGAGTGGCGTATCCAGGCTGCGCTTATTGACAGGACAAAATGTTTATCCGTGGTTTAATGATAGCACGTTAAAAGGTTCTGCTTACAGGAACGAAAATGGCTCAAATCTTTATAGGGAATATACCCTGGGAGAGGTGAATGACCTTGTGTCCAGAGCCGGATTTAAAATAATCGAAAAGCAGTGGATCATCGGCAATAAAAATATTGATAAAAGTGTGAATTTTGCCTCAATAGCTGTCAAGACATATATGGCTCATAAGATCTGCCATAAAATCCAACGAGTTGTGCCCCGGCTGAGAAGCCATCTCTTTGTGGCTGCAGTAAATTCGCTGGATACCCAATGAAACGTCAAACATATCGCGGGCAGGAATCAACAATTGGCACTTTGTCTTCTGCAATTCAGGAACAGCAAAACATAGAGGGACGTACTCTGAGTTACTATTTGAATCATTTACCATATCCGGAGGGTGCAACCATTGTGGATGCTGGCCGCAGGTTTCATCGGTTCTTTCTCGAACAACAAGATGAGCAGATGCAGGTTTTATCAGACCATTTCGGTAACGGAAGCGTCTGTGAGTTTACGCGGTTGATCCCTCAGGGAAAAGATTATTTCACTCTGCGACTTACAGGGAACTACTGCGCAAATCATACTAAAGGTGGGGGATGGCTATTTCATAACGAGGATAATGAAAAGCCGCATTTATGGTTACCATGCGAGCCGGTGGCCAGGAGCTATGATAAATTAGGCCGAATCGTTTCAGAAGAGTTCCTCCCAGCGGCTGAGTTTGCAGTATTGAACAATGAAATGTCTGCCATCTTCAGGATACCGGAAGATAATGTATTTATAGAGTTTGTTGTCTGGACTCTGCCATTTCATTCTAATCTGTTTGAGGAACTTAATTCCCTCTCAGCACAGGAGCTGCAGAGAATCTTCTTGTGGGGATCTCATACCATATACTCAGGGCCGGAAGACCTATATAAGAACCTTATTCATGGTGCTATTTACAAGACCGGCTTGCCATGGACTTATCCACCTGAGAGACGCCCCTATTGTGAGGTTATAGCGCAGGCGCTCTATGTCACTTTTCACAGTTTATGGAAGGCAACAGGAAAGCAAATCTACCAGCAGATGAAAACACAGCTTGTCTTTAGTGTCATTGCCCGTCAGCAGGACAATGGAGCATGGTGTCATGGTACGTGGACCGAAGATTTTGAAGTTCATTATCGTCATCACTGCAGTGGAATCCACCTGCTTGCAGCTGATTATGATGAAACAAAAGATGTGGCAGTTGGTTCCTCACTTAAAAGAGCTGTTGATTACATGAAGAATCAATGCGATGAATTAAGTGTCGGCAAATGGTATCTTCATGACAGCCTTGAATTGAATGTGGAAAGTATGCGAAATGCTCCGGTATCGTATCAATATAGCCGGGTTCTCGGCAAATCACCATCGAACATGCTTGTTTTAAACACACACCTTGATGCCCTTGTAGCGTTTAATCGTTACGGGAAAGTATCCGGACAAAGATATTTGGAGGAAGAGATATCTTCCGGAGTAAATGCAGTTGTTGCTGTTCTTGGACTTAAACCTGCAGAAGCCCTGTACCGCATCTTGTTTAAGGCAATAGAGCTGGCCTTTCTTCCGGATGCCGAAGCAAAAACAAAGTCCTTACCTGTTCGTGCCATGAGACGCCTGGGAAGGGAAAAGATTATCCCCATACTCCCCCGAATTAAAAGAATATTCCCAAGGCTTGTAATGCCTAATGGATATATTGATCGCAGTCTGACACTCAACGAATTCTGGTATCCTTATTTTCTTATTAATGTAATGGACCTCTTGCGCTTCCAAATGTGTTTCAGTCTCCAAATGGTGGACTCTATCATTGACAATGCTGTTAAATTTGTTCAGCGTGTTGGCTTAGAGAAATGGTTGAATAATGAAAGGACGGCCTATGCTGTCGGTTTTTGGGCTGAGGCTATGTACCTTTATTGTCTTCATACTCCCAATAGAAGCCGTGCTGCATTAGCGGAGGCAGTGATTTCCCTTTACGATTCAAAACAAGGTATCCCTCCGAGCCTCCTGGGTTGTAATTCTGAGTATATTTGCCTGGCCGATCAGGTTCCATGCCTGCAGACAGACAACGACAGGATTCATGTCATCAATCTTTCTACGGATCCTCACCATCTTGAATTTATCCTCGTAAATAACACAGATGCGAAGCAGGACACTTCTATAGCCCGTGTCTACGATAAGCTGATGGTGTTCGATCATGAAGGCAGCTCAATTTCTTATGAAAAATCCGTCACTTTACCGCCTCGGGGTTGGATGCGTCTGCTTTCCCATAACGTGTGAAAAAGAATGAATAAAATCAGAAAAGCCATATCATTGACAAGAAGTGGACGATTTGACTACATTTTTCAAAAAGTGTCATTCCGGCTGGGGATTGTCAAATCATTCCTCTCGAATCCTTCCATCATCATGATTGAACCTACTAATGTCTGCAATCTTGAATGTCCCACGTGTCCTACGGGATCAGGTGTGATGAACCGGCCGAAGCGAATGATGAGCTATGATGAATTCAAAGGAATCATTGATCAGGTCAGGGGATATGCACACAGAATTGTGCTGTGGAATTATGGGGAACCGTTTCTGAACAAAGAACTTGTACCCATGATACGCTACGCGGCCGACAGCGGAATATTTGTAGAAACAAGCACAAATGGTGAATTCTTCAGATCGGGGGAGTTCTGCAATAGTATTGTAAAAAGCCGATTACAAAAGTTGATCGTTTGTCTTGACGGAGCAGATCAGGAAACAATAAGCAAATTCAGGAGAGGCTCTCATTTCAAAAAGATAATCGAAGGTATTAAATTAATGGCTGATGCAAAAAAAGCTCTCAAATCGGTAACCCCTGAAATAGAATTTCAGTTTATCGTGATGAAGCACAACGAACATCAGAAAGCTTATATGAAGGAACTCGCAGAAGAATTAGGAGTTGATATTTATTGTGAAAAGACTGTTGGGGTAGATTCCAGCGATCCGGACTTCCAGAACCTTGCGAAAGAGCTTTTACCCGGCGATTTGTCTCTTAGCCGTTTCGTCCGGAAAAGGGACGGGACCTTTGCTCTGAAGGGCGAGATTACAAATTATTGCTGGCGGATATTTCAAAGTGTTGTAATTAATTCAGATGGATCGGTCGTGCCGTGTTGTTATGATTTATATTCGAGACATGTTATGGGAAATGTATTCGAAGAGAGTTTGGAGAATATCTGGAGAAATAAGAGATACAATAGATTCAGAAGGCAGTTATTGATGGACAGGAAAGCCATCTCAATGTGTAATATCTGTTCTGAGGGAAGATCAGAAATACGGAAAAGAGATGACATAAAATGATTGATAATAATAGAACAGCAGAAGATGATTTTAATAACCGGCGGGTCAGGCTCGACTGTTTTCCGAGCATGCTGGCCGTATACACGACAGATGCCTGTAATCTCCGGTGTGTAGGATGCCACTTTGGGAAAAGGGTTGCATCCAGGATTTCGATAAGCGAGCAGGGATATCAGCGTATCATTGATGCATTTCCTTTCGTAAAAACGATAGGCATAGCCGGCGCGGAAATGTTCTACGATGCCGGCAATCCCGAGGGGCATATGAAAAGGATATTCAAAGAAAGTGATAATTGTCCGCATGTTCGATTTGTTGGCTTTACGAACGCGACATTGCTGACACCGGAAAGAATCGCCCTGATTGTTGATAAGTTTGACTGGATCGGCATATCAATTGATTCTCCCTACCCGGAGGTCTACAAGACAATCCGTGTTGGGGGGCGATTGGAGCACGTAATCACGAATATAGAGAAAATATCGGAACTGAAGAGAGAGAAGGGCCTGGGCAGGACAGATAACCCCAGAATTATTTTGAGTTCCGTCATTATGGAGTTAACCTATAAGAGTTTAAGGGAAATAGTCGAACTGGCCTGCAAAGTCGGCGCAGCGCAGTTGAATTATCTGGATCCCTGGGAAGGGACTTATGAAGAAGGGAATATTCTTCAAGACAGGGTGAAAACATTGGCATATCTTGCCAGCAGGAAAGAAGCGGATGCGCTCGCGCTGGAACTCGGCATCAGGATACAGGACAGAACGAGGAATACGATTATGTACAACATGCCGGACCTCAAAGAGCAGTTGGAGTTCCCGGCCGGTGACATTATGGGCAAATGGCCGCACTGCTGTGATGCTCCGTGGAACGAGCTGTATATCTGGCGAAATGGCGATGTAAGGATATGCTGTACATCACCAACGGTGATAGGGAATGTCAACGACAGCAGTATCCCTGAAATCTGGAATTCGCCCATAGCCAGAGAAGTCCGGAAGCGCATTTTAAATGGCAACTATGCAAAAGACTGCCAGAAGAATTGCCATAGAGGATATGTATTGCCGCTGTTTAGAAAAAAGGGCGCGATTCCATATTTCAGTAAATTATTTTCGAGAGAATAAATGGAAACAAAGCTGAAAAGATACCGGACCATTACCAGGACAGCAATTAAGGCTTTCATACTTAACCGGCATAGAACAGTTTGCCCCATGCTGTGGGACAGTGTATTTATTGATCAATGTGGAAACGTGTTTACCTGCTGTCATTATCTGCCGGGGATACTGGGAAATATCTACAGTCAGAATTTATCTGAGATATGGACGAAAGATACACGGCTAAGACTGTACCGTTGGATGTCTCTTAACAGATGCCTGCATTGCTTTAATGAATGCACCCTCCTTTCCGACAGCCAAAAGGCAAGTACCGTTTCATCTCTTAACTCCCTCAGGTATCCAAAAAAGATACGTATACTCTTCGGGGAGTTTTGCAATATTAGTTGCATTATGTGTGATCAGGAGCATCGTTCAAAGGTTGTAATTGATAACGATATGATCAAAAGGAACGTTGATTTTTCCCTTATTGAAGACATTGATTTTCAGGGGGGGGAGATTCTTGCAATGAAAAATGCACGGGAGATGTATCTCTGGCTGACAAAAGAATTAAATAAAAAAGTAAACCTGATTACCAACGGAATATTGATTAATGATGACTGGGCAGACCACCTGGTGAGAGGTTCGAATTGGATCCAAATATCTGTCAACGCATCTACAAAGGAAACACATGAAATAGTCAATAAGAACTCAAATTTCACGAGGGTTATTGATAATATAAAAAAGCTGATACACTTAAAGAATCAGTATGGGTTAGATGTAAAGATCGTATATAAATTCACCATTGTGTCAGAAAATATCCAGGAAATTAGTGAGGCAATAGCATTGGCAGATTATTTAGGGTGCGATCAGATTGCCTTTGGCTATGATACATCTATACCTCACATCCTTCAAGATAATAAGTCAATTAAAGAGGCCATAAAAACCAATATTTCTTTGTTAAAAAGCAGTAAATTGAAAGTGGACATAGAAAGAAAAAGACTAGAACAGTTAGGGTTACTATAATAATTCACAATAGGGACATCGTCACTCCGTGAAAATTGCCATAACATGTCCTCATTACTGGCCTTACCGTCGCAGGGGCAGCGCTGCTTACATTTACAATCTGTCAAAATACCTGGCAGAGGCTGGTCATACGGTTGATGTGATAACAGGTAAGCCGGGAAAGACGAAAGTTGTTACTAATGGTCGTATAACAATTCATTATCTTCGCTACCTGTTAAATCCTTTGCTTAACCGTTTCAATATTGATCGGGTCCATATGTTTACTGCAAACTGTTTTTTCCATTTTCTTGCAAATGAATATGATGTGATTCACTGCATGTATCATCCGGATGGTTTTACATTAAGTCACCTCCGTAAGATTAAGAAGCTGAGGTTTGTGCAACTTGTTCCAACGGTGCCCTTTGAATTTCACTGGAAGCATTCACCGATAGATCCTTACATGTTTGAAAAGGCAGTAAGGGGAGCAGATATGTGTATCGCTCCGAGTCACTATGCACAGGATTACATGATGAACAATAACAACCTTAAGTGTGAACTTGTACCATGTGGCGTAGATATGGAGCATTTTCGCCCCTGCAGTAAAAAGGATATGAATGTTCCTCGGATACTCTGTACGGCTGCACTTCACGACGAGAGAAAAAGAATTCCCCTGCTCCTTAAGGCCTTCGAAATGCTTTTGAAAGAAGGAAGGCCTGTCATATTACAACTTGCAGCTGAAACAACTCGGGATACGAACAGATACTTATGTTCCCTCGTCAGCCAGGATGTCTTAAAGTCGGTTCAAATACTTCCTAAAGTGACGTATAAGGAATTGCCTGAGTATTACAGCGCCGCCTCAGCTACGGTGCTTTCATCCGTGAGTGAGACGTTCGGAATGGCCATGATAGAGTCTTTGGCATGCGGTACACCTGTTGTTGGGACCAATAGTGGAGCTATTCCTGAGATTATCAATAGTCCCAACATAGGAAATCTCTTTGATAATGATGATGATGTATCCGTGAGTGTCCTGAATCTATATAATGCCCTCAAAAGCACGTTAGACCTTGCAGAAAAACCGGAAACAGAGAAGCTTTGCCGGCAACATGCAAGTCAGTATGACTGGAAAAAGGTTGTAAAACAAATGATATCGCTTTATGAGAGGGCAGTGTCAGGCACCTCATGAAAAATGTTGCATACATGCTGGACGGATTTCCCGTTTTATCGGAGACATTTATTATTCAGGAAATCCTTGAACTGAAAAAGCGTGGATTAAATATTATTATTTTTGCTAGAGAGGGATTTAGTGACATTGCTAATAATTCACTCTCACATCATGAGAGTCAGTGTCTTTTAAAGGAAACTTGCTATCTCAATCCCTATTCAATTGTTATGAAAAAAAGATTGATACACTTTCTTATCTTTATCAGACATCCCATTCGATATCTGAAGACATTTTATTTTTCTTATTTTGAAGGCGGGGAGACCTTCATCGCCTTCAAATCAGTCCCGTTGTATATCAGAGAAATGAAAAAAGAGAATGTTCATCACATCCACGCACATTTTGCCCGAAGAGCCTGTACGTTTTCCATGCTAATATCTATGATTACCGGTATCCCTTTCAGTTTTACAGCACATGCACACGATATTTATGATTCTGATGCAATGGATATATCAAACCACATACTTGCCTCACAATTTGTGATTACCTGTACAGCCCATAATAAGAGTTATCTGTTGGGGAAATATGGCAAACACGCCTCTGGGAAGGTTTATACTAATTATCACGGTGTTGATACCAATCGTCTTAAGCCAGCTGGAAAAAGGATAGCACAAGAAGAAGGAGATGTTGGAATATCAATTCTCTCTATTGGGAGACTTGTCGAAAAGAAAGGCTTCCCCTATCTGATACAGGCACTTTCACAGCTCAAAAAATCTCTCGACACTCCATTTACTGTCAATATTATAGGGGATGGTCCTGAGAAAGATTATTTGTACCGAATGGTTAAAGAATACAATTTAAGTGATAACATATTCTTAAGAGGCGCCCTGCTATTTGAAGATATCAGGAGATTCTATACAGAGGCTGATTTCTTTGTATTGCCATGTATCATAGCTAAAGATGGGGACCGGGACGGTATACCGAATGTCATCCTTGAAGCAATGTCAGCCGGCTTACCGGTTATTTCGACAAAAGTATCAGGCATTCCGGAAGTTATAACAGACGGCGTAGACGGCATTTTAGTGTCTCCGCAAGACAGCTCTGCGCTTGCAGATTCTATAAAAAGACTGTCGCAAGACCAGGAGCTTCGGCTTACAATGGGCTGCAATGCGAGAAAGAAGATGACAGATCGCTTTAATAAAGAGAAACATATTGATGAACTAATGGCATATTTCACAGGGCAAACATGAAAATCAGGCAAAAGTTCATCGTTACTATTGGTCTGCTTCTCATTGCAGCGGGTATTCTGTTTAATGAGTGGTTCCTTGCCGCTTTGTTCAGTGCAGACGGGGTTATCGCCAGTTCTCACAGAATTATTATATGGATTGTTGATGTGGGTTTAGTCAGTGCCGGCATATTGTTAATTATTTTTAAACGGTCTCTGACAAAGGAAAAGGTGCTAATAATTACAGGTTTATTAATTGTTCTCGCAGGCGTTATTCTCGGTGAAATGTTTATTCCTGTTGTAATGGGCACTCTCATGAGCGCCCAGAACAGGCTTCTTCTGAGAATTGTAGAAATTTATGTTATTGTGGCAGGATTCATGGTCATTCTCTATCGTAAGACTATAGATCTCAAAGGCGTGTTGTTGTTTGCGATGTCGAGTCTGTTCTGCTTTATCCTTTTTTTGGGGTTCGATTACTATAGTTATTATTCCCGCATGATCAAGATGCGATCTGGTGTGTCTGAATTTTTAGCTAAAAGTCCTTTAGAACGTCTCTATATTGAGGATGATAAGCTCGGGTGGAAATTAAGGGCAGATGCACGTGCAACATATTTATCCAGTGAGAAATATGATGTCCTTTATGAAACGGATGAAAAGGGATTCAGGAAAATCAACAATTCAACGGGGAAACCCAGATTCAGTATTTACTTTTTTGGAGATTCTTTTACATTTGGTGATGGGGTGAATAATGGAACCACATTCTCGAGTGTCATTAAAGATAGGTATCTTAAAAAAGAGGTTAATGTCTACAATGCCGGAGTCAATGGATATGGAATCGTACAGATGTTTCAACGATTTATAATCATCAAAGATCAAATTCAACCTGGTGATCTGGTCATATTTACTCCAATTGCCAATGATATTAAGAGAAACCTTACAGATTATACAATGCCTTATTTTACTAAATTTACAAATATTATGCTGGTGGATAAATTCCCCTTTTTTGACCATGGAGTGATAACCTCTCGTAAAATGGAAGATAATTTTTATAACAAATTGAAGCTGGCGGCTATCAGCGCCCCATTCACCGGCAATTATTTTAAGTTTGTGCGTAATAAATTTATTCCTGACACGACAAGGGAGTCACAGGAAATGATTCAGATTATTGAAAGGGAGATAAAGCTGAAGGGGGGGAGGTTTGTCCTTTTCTTTCTGCCGGAAACGAAAGAGTGTTTACATAGAAAATATACCGTAGATATCTCCGGTTTCAACTATATAGACATCATGCACTTCTTCCCATCGGAAGAAGACGAACTGAATAAAATACGATTAAGCGCGGATGACGGTCATTATAATAAAAGAGGTCATGAGATTGCCGCAAGGGCGATTATTGAGACATTGGTGAAAGATCGGATTATCGATGAACGATACGTAATACAAAATTGAGGAAAAAATGGAGGTTGTCACTAATATGAAAGTACTTGTAACAGGTGGATGTGGTTTTCTGGGATCGCACGTATGTGAGACCTTCCTAAGGGAAGGTTGGGAGGTCGTATCTTACGACAATATGACGAAGCATGAACTCAATCGCACCGGCTTCCAAACAGATGAGGTGAGAGAATACAATGCCAGTATACTGCAAGACATGGGTGTTAAAATCGTAAAAGCGGATATCAGGAATCGTGAGCAGCTTCTGGACTATACATCTGGGTGCCGGTTTATCGCCCATACCGCTGCACAACCGGCAATGACCATCAGTTGGGAAGATCCGGAATTAGATTTTACTACAAATGTACTTGGAACTTTTAATGTCCTTATGTCTGCAAGGGAGCATCAAATTCCAATAGCATCCTGTTCTTCTGTGCACGTCTATGGCCCCTGGATAAATGATACACTAATGGAGGATGAAACTCGCTTTACACGAGTCCCTTTGGACATCCGTGAAGATGACCTGATTATGAATGGAGGCAGGAACGGCCTCATTTCACCTCTTCATGCCTCCAAGGCGAGCGCTGAGCATTACGTGAAGGCATTTGCCGATATGTACGGCATCAAGGCAGCCACCTTTCGCTACACGGGCATATATGGACCCAGGCAGTTTGGAGGCGAGGACCATGGATGGGTCGCTAATTTTTGCATACGTAATGTGATGGGCTGGCCTGTTACGATCTTTGGCAATGGCAAACAGCTTCGTGACATCCTCTATGCAAGCGACGCTGCCGAGGCATTCCTGGCTTATCAAAGGAACCCTGTACCCGGCACATATAATATTGGCGGCGGTCAGAGACATATGATTTCCCTTTTAGAATGCATTAAACTCATAGACAAACTTTCGGGTCATAGGTCAGAGGTAAGGTTAGGACCAAAACGGACTGGCGACCTCTCCTATTTCGTATGCAACGTTGAACGTGTCCGTAAGACGTTAAATTGGCAGCCGAAGATCCTGCCAGAGGAGGGAGTCGGGCACCTTATCTCCTGGATTAAAGAGAATGCACACCTTTTCAGCGACTCTTCCCGGAAAAAGGATGAAAGGATAAAACAATGAAGGCAATGATTCTTGCAGGGGGGCGCGGTAAAAGGCTTCAGCAGCATACAAAGAGTTACAATAAGTGTATGTTGCCGCTGATGGGTAAACCATTGATCCAGTATAGTCTCGAAAACGCCGTGGCCGCCGGTATGGACTCTATTGTCATCGTGGTAGGATACTGTGCAGAGGACATCATTAATTGCTTTGGCACTGACTTCCAGGGGACGCGCATAAAATATGTAATTCAAAGTGATCGCAAAGGACTTGTACATGCCATGGAGTGCGCCCGCGAGGCACTGGATGGTTCAGACTTCATGCTTTTCCTTGCAGACGAAGTCTTTGTCTCTGCCAACCATCGTGAGATGTTGAAGCGGTTCCATAAAGAAGATCTATTTGCCATCTGCGGGGTCGTATGCGTGGAGGACCGCTCGCAGATTTCCAAGACCTATGCCCTGATGGGAGACGACCAGACCAATCGTATTTTCAGGTTAATCGAGAAACCACGTGTCGCCATTAATAACATCATGGGGACAGGCAATTGTGTCATGCGATATGAAATATTCAATTACATCAAACGAACCCCGATCAATATTGAGCGCAACGAAAAGGAGTTGCCTGACCTGATCCAGTGCGCCGTAGATGAGGGGCAACTGGTCATGTACTTTGATATTGGTCAGGGCTATTTTAACATCAATTCCCCGGATGATATTGCCCTGGCAGAAGAACAGCTCCATGGCAGGGCTAATTCCGGTAAGAAAGTCAAGTGAAGAGCTTTGAGATGCCCGGCTCGATCTATCATCTGACAAATAGTCAATGGCAAGTCCCTGAATTCCAATGCCTCGAGTTTTTCAGCAGGCGTTCGGACATCTGTGTCTGTACCCCGGTCATCAATGAAGGGGAACGCATCAAAACCCTTCTTGAGCGTATGCGCCGTCTTAAACTTATGGATAAAGTTGATGTATTGATCGCTGACGGTGGCAGCACAGATAGTTCCCTTGAAGAAGAGAATCTGCGCGCCATGGGGATGCGCACGTTATTGACCAAAGTGGGGCCAGGCAAGCTCAGCGCCCAGATGCGAATGGCCATGGCCTATGGAATTGAACAGGGATATACCGGATTCGTGTTTATTGACGGAAATAATAAGGACGACCCCGAGGCGATTCCACGGTTTATCTCCAGGTTAGAGGAGGGGTATGATTTTGTTCAGGGCTCGCGTCACATGCCGGGAGGTCGTGGTATTAATACTCCTCCAACCAGACATTACGGAGTTAAATACCTCCACGCGCCGCTTATATCTTTGGCTGCCCGGAGAAGGTTCACGGATACGACGAATGGCTTTCGTGCTTACAGCAGTCGTCTTCTTCTAGATCCCCGTGTGCAACCATTCCGGGACGTCTTCTGGTCCTATGAGATACTTTTCTATCTCGCGATCAGTGCCTCTCGGCTTGGTTTCAGGGTGACGGAGATTCCGACGACGCGCGCTTATCCTCATAATGAAAAGACGCCAACGAAAATCAGTCCCCTTCGAGGCAGTATAAATCTTCTGAAGATTCTGATACAAGCCGTATTCATAGGATACAACCCCAGTAAACGGATCAAATGGTAAAAAACAGAGCGATACTTTCAAGTTTTACAAACTATACATACACCAGAGTATTTGGAAAGGTTTTTATTTTCATCCTTTTGCTTATATTATTAGTAACCAGAAATACACAGGATGTGGCAGAAAGGATGTTCTGGTTGGATGAAGTATATGATTTTATCGCCATAAATAAACCATTTTGGGAAATCCCTAAATTTACGATCAAGGGTGCTTTTACGCAGCCACCTCTATTTTACTGGATTGGGCACTTTGTGGTCAGAATTGGCACTGACCCGTTGACGCTTCGAAGTATTTCCCTGGCATCCTATGTGGCCATGATCGGTTTTGTAATTTTTGCACTCCGGGAATTTCAGTTTGCGACACGGGTATTTTTATGCTTTGTCCTTATCATGAGCCCATTTGGGGCATATGCCACTACAGAGTTTCGCCCATATGCCCTTGCGGCTTTGTGCATCCTTATTTCAAGCGTATTTTTTTATCGTGCTATAAAACAGCCAGAACGGTGGTTATCAGCAATTTTGTATGGCCTGGCAGCTTTGGCTGCACAATACTCACTGACGCTTAATAGCTTGACATTTGGGCTTCAAATGGCTTTTTTAATAATGACTATTGTATATTATGGTTATAAAGAGGGATTTAGGCAAACACTTCACAAATATAAACCGTTAATTATTGTTTCTGTACCACTTTGTATTGAATATGCCTTTTTATTAAATGCAATAATGCAGACAGGTTTAAAATTGTTTCCAGCACCTCAGTTTCATTTGATTAATTACATAAAAGCTCTTTTAAGAAATATCATAGTGCTGAAAGAGGATATTATTCTTATACGTTCATGGGCAATATCCTTCGCTCCGGCATTTTTACTTTTAGGATGTATAACAGGCATGCGTAAGTATAGATGGATAACAGTATATTTAATACTTCTATTTGGGGGACAGTTTCTTTATTCCACATTCTTGACTTATTCTCGCATTGATTATCCTGCACCACAACGCTATTTTGTTGCGTCATATGTTGCATTTTCCCTGCTTTGCGCAATAGGAGCCGAGTATTTTTTCCAACATCTGAATAGAAGAACATCTGTTCTTATAGTTACTTGCCTGTTGGTCACAGCTCTTCCCGGAAGCATAATAGGGTATGCCATATCTCTGAAAACACCTGGGTTTAATCCGATCACTGAAGCAATTGACGGGATGCGGTGCAGGAGCCGTCCAACAGTCGTCCTGACTGATCCCGGGCGTAATGCCTTTGTTGCCTGGTATGCATATCGTAATGACCCGCTTATGATGATCCCTCACCAGATTAAAAATATGTTCCCCTTTATCACTGTCTCTGTCAGTGAGATTTACAATGCTGCTTCAGAAAAGCACTGCTTCATTCTTATAGAAGGACCCCAGGGGAAAGTAGATAAGGGAGCTGTATACAAAACCCTGTCTGCACTCCCTGGTTACGCGCATGAAAGGTACTCAATAAGGCCGGGTCATGTGATACCTGATTCGGCATGGTTGTTTACTCCGTTAGAATTAAAGGCTAATATGGAGAAACAAAAATGAAAAAGATAATGCCGCATATTTATGGCAAAGTAAAAAAAGTCTGGGGTAATGATGTTGATATGTTAGTCCAGGAGCGGGAGACTATGAATTCGAAACCCATTCTTCAGCATCTCTGGCGTGGATGGTACAAGGAGATAGAACCCTTTATGTCCCAAAAAGGTTTAAATATAGAAGTCGGGGCCGGGGGCGGATTTGCCAGTACCTATTTCAGTAATTTAATTCAAACAGATATTGTAAAAACACCTTATATTAAAATATGTTGTGATGCATCGGCTTTTCCATTTAAAGATAATGTGTTAGATACAATTGTAATGTTTGCAGTCTTACATCATTTCAAGAATATTGATGATTTTTTCAATGAGGCGAGAAGGGTTTTAAAAAAAGGCGGGAAAGTCATAATGGTTGAACCCTATGTCAGTTACCTTTCATATCCTGTATGGAGATTCCTTCATTATGAAAGCTGCAATCTTAAAAGTCTGACAATAGATTCGAATGAAACTGCCCGTATTGATGCGAACATCGCCATCCCAACAATTCTCTTTAGAAAGAAAAGAAAACAATTTGAAAAGAACTACGCTGATCTGCAGATTATATATGAAAATTATCACACAGTTTTTCACTTTTTCGCCTCAGGAGGATATACTTATCCAAGCCTGATTCCACAAATTTTATTGCCTAACCTGGTAAAGATTGAAAATAAATTACAGCCTTTGGGAAAATGGTTTGGCTCATTTATGACTGTAATCATCCAGAAGGATTAAATTCCATTATATGGATTACCCGTATGTTTCAATTATTATTCCTGCGTACAATGCCCAGGACACCTTGCAGCTCTGTCTTGATTCCATTACGCGTTTAGACTATCCCGTGGAGCGGAGGGAGGTCATCCTGGTAAACAATAATTCTCATGACGCTACTGAAGATATTGCCCGAAGATATGCCATTACAATAGTTAATGAAAACAATGAGCAATCTTCATACGCAGCTCGAAACCTGGGAATTCAACATGCAAAAGGGGATATACTCTTATTCACAGATACAGATTGTATTGTAACTCCCCAGTGGATAAATAAGTTATTAGAATCGCATAGTAATCCCGAAATAGGCTGTTTTGCAGGCAATATTAAATCATATCAACCAAAGACCCTCGCGGAGTGTTTTGCCGCAATGGATGAAGAAAACCATAATCAGGAACGCAGCCTTCAAACAGGGTACCTTCCCGCTGCCAATACTGCAAATGTCGCATACCGCAAAGAACTCTTTCAGAAGATTGGTTTGTTTAACAGCGGTCTCAAATCAGGAGGAGATGCCGAATTGACCTGGAGACTGGTCAGATCCGGACAGTATAAGATTATTTATGTGCCTGAGGCTATTGTATATCATAAGCACAGAACTTCTATCAGAGACCTGTACCGCCAACATAGAAAATACGGTGAATCAATTACAGACTTATTAAGGTTGTATCCTGGGAGTTGCGGGGACACCTTCTGGTTCGCAAAAGATATCGTTATTTTTAGCTTAGCAGGGATGAAGTCGTTACCTGGAAATCTTTACCGGTATTATCGGGGAAATGCTTCAGTGGTCGAGGTATGGTTTGATTTATTAAAGGCAATGTGCCGGTTGGGTTTAGTAGTCGGCAGGGTCCGGGCACAGGGCCGCAGGGATAATGAATCAATATCACGACTTCTTGTTGTCCGGTATGTCCTGTCAAAAACATTTATAAGGCTTAAGAGTTTTATAGTGCCATGAAAATACTTCATGTAAACAATAATTTCCATTTTTTAGGGGGAACAGAACAATATCTCTACAGTATTTGTCATGAGCTCAATAAGCTTGGTCATAGGAATACTGTTATACATGGCAGTCCCGACAATATTGCTTACAACAATGCTGCTGAAAAGGATTATCCTATTCCTTTCCTTGATGATTTTAGCGCCCGCCTGAAAACAGAATTGAAGAAGCAGGTCACATCCATAGTGGGTAATGAAGATCCGGATATTGTTTATCTTCACAATATCCACAATCCGTATGTTGTAGAAGCCCTGACAGAGTTGAAGCCTGTAGTTAAATATGTCCATGATCACGAATTCTATTGTCCTAAAGGCATAAGGATAGTAAACAACTCTCTCTGTTCTAACAGCGTGTCTCTCAGATGTTCAATAAATGCTTTCAGAGGTAACGGATACAGATGCATGGGGCGGCGGGGTGAACTATTAAAAATATTAATAAAAATAAAGCAGATGTTAGTGAACAAGCGTGTTCATCGAAATGTAAAGAAATTTGTGGTTGCCAGCAACCATATGAAAAATAACCTGCTTATGCAGGGATATCAGGATAACAGGGTAGCAGTCATTCCATATTTTACGGAGATTCCAGACGATATCGTTACGGCAAATCAACAGAACAATATTCTCTTTGTGGGGAGGATCTCGCCAGAAAAAGGCCTCGATATGTTTATTGAAAGCCTGGCACTTCTGGAGGCAAACTTCCGGTTTATTATCGTCGGAGAAGGACGCCCGGATTATTTAGATATGCTTCATAATAAGATCAGAGAAAAGAAACTGGAACAGAAGGTGGAATTTTCCGGGTGGGTGGATAACAGACATATTAGTGAATATTTTGAGAAATCTGCCTTCCTTGTGGTACCTTCCATCTGGCCGGAACCATTCGGTATGGTTGGGATTGAGGCAATGGCCAATAGCAGGCCGGCAATAGCATTTAACGTAGGCGGAATTTCAGAATGGCTCGAAGATGGGAATACAGGTTTTTTGATTGAACGAATGGACATAAGGGGTTTTGCCCGGAAGATGGATCTCCTTCTGAGGGACAAATCACTCAGACATGAATTTGGTCAGAATGCCTACAAAAGGGCGGCCACCATCTTCAATAAGACAAATCATATCCAAAGATTAATCCGGGTGTTCAACGAAGTTCTTAACAAGGGGAAATAATTCAGGAATGCGAATTGGAATAGATGTCACGGATATTACAGCGGACATGCAAAAAGGAGGTATCTACCATTATATCGTAAACCTTTTTTCAAATTTAAGAGATATAGATACGGAAAACCGGTACATCCTGTTTTTTAATTATTTTCTGAAGGTTCACAGAGCTAAGTGTGAAGAGGTAATGAAGCAACTTGAAGGTAGAAATATGCAGATCAAATTATCCAGATTTCCGAGGAGGTTAAGGGCAAAACTGCACATCCCTGTAAATATGTTCATCGGAAACATTGATATTTTTCACGGCCCATTTGATAATCTGTTGCCTGTTGTGGGTTGCAAAAAAATAACTACAATTCACGATGTCCGGTATTTTGATATACATCCCCGTTTACATGAGGTCTTGCCAGAGCTGGCGGACTACTCAATAGATTCCAATTATTATAATTGGTGGAATACCTGGATGGAAGGTATGAGAAAGCGGGTCTCTTCAGCCGCCTTCAAAGCAGATCATATCATAGCAGTCTCCAATTATTCACGGGATTCCCTGATTAACCTGCTTCATGTGAATAAAGATAAAATCCATACAATCTATAATGGAGTCTCTCCCCTTTTTGTCCCTGTTAATGACAAAAAGAAAATAGAAATGATTACCAAGAAGTATGATATTGATCACGACTATCTGTTATTTGTTGGACATATTGATCCATTTAAAAATATTTTAAGGATGATTGATGCATTTCATATGGTAAAAAATGAGAACGGATCGGGTGCCCCCTGCTTAGTCATGATCAGTCCTACCAGGGAGAGTGACTGGTTCTATAGAGTTGTCAAACAAAAAATAAGCCGGATGTCGTTAACCCATGATATACAGATTGTTAATAACATCCCCGATGAGGAGCTGCCCTATTTTTATAGCGGGGCAACTGCCCTGTTATTGCCGTCTCTTTATGAAGGATTTGGTATGCCGGCAATTGAGGCGATGGCCTGTGGAACTCCGGTTATTGCAGCCAATGCCTGTTCCCTTCCGGAAGTTGTTGGAGATGCCGCGCTACTGGTTGATCCTTATTCTATTAATTCTATTGTTGAAGGGATTCAAAGAATATTATCGGATGATAACCTCCGGGAGGATCTTGCAATCCGGGGACTGAAAAGGTCAAGACTATTCAGCTGGGAAAAAACCGCAAGGGAAACCTTGAAACTATACCAAGAGGTTTATAACCAATAACAGATCAGGTCAAAACAATATTTTTATTGCAGGACTGATACCATTGTCCGCTAATAATTATTTTTATAAAAAATGATCATAGGAGTTGATGCTACAGAGTTCGGAATTGATCGTGGTGGAGTGAGACACTACATGTTTAATCTTCTGCAATCACTCCAGGAGATTGATAAAGATAATATCTACCGGGTCATACTGCATTTCTGGAAAAAAACTATGATGGAATCTTATACGGAGCTTCAATGCCTGCTAACTCAAAATAATTTTGAATTAAAATGGGTTCGATTCCCGGGGACAATTATTTCTTCCTGGAAACTTCCGATAGACCTTTTTACAGGCCCCTTCGATGTCTATCATGGAGCAGGGCATTTCGTGGACCGTGTCTGCCATGGGAAGACAGTCATGACGGTTCATGACCTCGATTATTGTATAGTGCCGGATTTATTAGACAAAGAATGGGTTATTAAAAAGGCTAAATTCACAGAATTCTCTATCCGCAGGGCCTCGGCTGTAATTGTTCCTTCTAATTTCATCAAAGATGCAATACTATCACAGTTCTCAACAGAAAAAGACCGTGTAATCGTTGTCCATCATGGTGTAAGTAATGCCTTTTCACAGGTGTTGGACAATCAGATTATTATGAATACGAAGAAAAAATATGGAATCCCCCCAAATTATATTTTATTTGTGGGTCAAATGAACCGTAATAAAAATCTTATACGACTCATTGAAGCATTTAACATGATTAAACAAACTCATAATATTCCCTATGGCCTTGTTATGGTTGGAGCAAAAAGGTCATTTTACAAAGAAATCGTCATGCGGATTACAGAATTGGGCCTGCAAAATGACGTACTTTTCCCGGGTTATGTGGACGAAGCGGATTTACCATCTCTATATCAGGGTGCCACCCTCTTTATGTTTCCTTCTCTTTATGAAGGCTTTGGACTCCCGGTACTGGAGGCAATGGCCTCCGGTGTACCGGTTATAGCATCTTCTTCCGGGTCATTGCCAGAGGTTGTCGGGAATGCGGGGTTACTTGTAAATCCTCTTCAGACGGAAGAGATAGCTCAGGCAATGCACCGCCTGTTATCCGAAAGTCAACTGAGAGAGCAACTGATCCAGCTTGGCCTTGAAAGGGTCAGATGTTTTAGCTGGACGAACACAGCGCTGAAAACCTTGAATGTGTATAAGAATGTTTCAGGATGAAAAGTCTCTTTATACTCACATTATTTGATTATCAGTATTTTAAAAATAACAGAATCCATCATATCGTAAGTCAATTTCAAAATAGATTTGATTCGCTAACCCTAATGTATAAAGGCCATATAACCTATGATATGCCTTTCCTGACACAGGTAAGACATTTCTTGTCTTTCTCCGCAACGTCTTTCTACACTGATAAAATAAGGATGATCTGCGTTAATCCTTTGCTTAACCACGTTGAAGCCCTCGGTGTTGCACTGACTCAGCAGCAGGGAAACCATCAACGAAGAAGGCTATTTCACTGGATTGTCTGGAAGGTACTGGGGTTTATGGGTTTGCTATCAGAAATCAGTATAATAGGTTGTTTCCTTGTGGCATACCTGTTCAAAGTCCGGCGCCGGTTTGATGTTTTTATAGGACAGGGTCCTATTGAAGTTTTCGTGGGATATATCCTTCAGCGTTTCGGAAGAGTCCGCCTCCTTGTCTATGATGACATGGATTATGCCCCGGGGTACTCACCTCATAGTATTCGAAGGGTCATTTTAAAACACTTAGAGCGATATCTGATCAAAAAATCGGATCTGGTCATATCCATAGGGGCATTCCTGGCCGAGACCAGGAAAAAAGAGACAGGTCGGGAAGTAATTATTATCCCAAATGGCGTAGACTATGAACTATTCCAAAGGGCACAGGAGAAAATACCACATCCGCCTACGCTTTTATATATGGGGTTTGTAGAGGAGTGGTCCGGCCTTGATATGGTTATGGAGGCATTGAGCAAACTTGTAAAGGATTTTCCTGGAAGTCGACTATTCATTTTAGGACATACAACTCCTCAATATTTGAGGAAACTTGAGAAACTTGCAGATGAGTTGGCAATCAAAGAGGCAGTCTTTTATAAAGGAAATAAAACCCATGTGGACCTGATAAATTATCTGAAGGAAGCAGACATTGGCTTAGCTATGTTCAGACCTATAGATCTCAGGAAGTATGCATTTTCTCTTAAAGTTGTCGAGTACATGGCAGGTGGACTGCCTGTGGTTACTACGTCAGGAACCCAATCAGCATCCGTAGTAGAACAGTATCATTGCGGAATAGCTGTTCCTTATGAAGTGAATGCACTTTATCAGGCCCTGCTTTCCATGTTATCTGATCAAAAACTTTATCAACACCTTTCAGAAAATGCAAAACACTATAGCAGGGACTTTAGATGGCAGGACCTTATGGACAGGACTTATAATGCCATTCAGTCCTCCTATGCAGCAAAATATACATAACCTGATAAATATGGTTAATATTTTTAAAAAGATATTTTACCGGCTGATATTTTATGCAGGCCCATTTTTTAGCAATCTGACAGAAAATGAGTTTGAACAGAAGGATATAAGGAAAATACTTGTTGTTTCTATTGGGGAGATCGGAGATATCCTTCGCCTGTTCCCTTTATTCAATGCGGTAAAGACAAATTTCCCCAGTTCAAAAATATCCATATTAACAACACTTCCCTGTGATCACGATGTATGGACATTGCTTCCCAGGCCTATTAATATAGACGATAAAATAGTACTCGACATAAAGAAGAATCACCGCGGCATCTTAGGCAAACTCAGATTAATTCGTGATCTCCGTAAAAAGGCCTTTGATCTTACTATTGATCCAAGTCGGGGAGATGGGATGGGTCCCAACTCTATCATGAGTTTTTTAATCGGGAGTCCGCACAGGGTGGGTTTTCAAAAAGGGGGGATAGGATTTCTGCATACGGTCAGGGTGAATTTCTCTGATGAGGAATATATTGGACGACAAAATCTGCGGCTTCTTGAGGCCATGGGCATTTCAGTCTCTTATTTTGGTATAGAACTCCATTTACCAGACCCGGATCATTTTATAGTTAATCTCTTTGCCAGCTTAAAAGACCCTGTAGTCGTTATTCATCCTGGGGCCAAATGGAATGGATGGTATAGGTGCTGGCCTCCGCACAAATATGCAGAGCTTGCAAAAACAATTATAAGGGATTATGATGCAAGCCTGCTTCTGTTAGGCGATGATTCGGAAAAGAAACTCACCAGCTGGATTGCCATGGAGGCAGGACACCCCAATGTAATTGATCTGGCAGGGAAGACCTCACTTTCTGAGGTAGCCTTAATTATCAAGCATTCCCGCCTATTTATAGGTAACGATTCTTCTTTACTTCATTTAGCCGTGGCGCTTAATACTCCTGCAATTGGGATTTTTGGTCCTACATTTCCCGGACAGGTTCTGCCGGACAATCCGAATTTTGTTGCAGTTTGTTCAGATCTGTCATGCAGACCGTGTTATACCCATCAACCTTTGTTCAATAACCAATGCACAAACCGTGAGTGTCTTGAAAGGCTTTCTGTTAATAATGTAATGGATGCAGTTAGACCGATGTTTGATAATATGGCCTGCAGGATGCCGGGCCCTCTGACCGGAAAACGTCTGACAGTGTAACCACTGCAGCTGGATCTACATGAACATATTATTCCAAAGCCGAAACTCTCTGTTCAAGGATCATGTTGGTGACACAACGCAGGTGTTAAAAACAAAAGAATACTTAGAGAAGGCCGGTGTCAAAGTTGATATTTCTTTAGAATTAGAACCTGATGTTTCCCGTTATGATCTCGTTCATATTTTCAATTTTACCAGGCCCCAGGAGACGTTTATCCAGGCGAGAAATGCAAAAAAGTATCACAAAAAAGTTGTACTATCTCCTATCTTTGTAGATTATAGTGAATATGATAAAAAATGCCGGGAAGGTATCATAAAAGTATTATTTAAACTTCTTAATAAGCATCAGATTGAATACTGCAAGATATTAGGAAAGGTCATAGTTACAAGAGAAATTCATAAAGGAAACCTTCTCGTCTTAAAGAAGGGGGTTTGGAATACACAAAAGGAATCACTAAAATATATAGATCTCTTCTTACCCAATTCGCAGTCAGAGTGGCGCCGTTTTGCCAAAGAACTTGATATACATGATGCTCTTCATCAGGCCGTCCCAAACTCCGTAGATCAGCAGCTATTTAACCCGGAGAAGTTAGAGATTGATCCAGAGCATCTCCAATTTAAAGGGTGTATACTTTGCGTGGCCCGCATTGACGGGAGAAAGAATCAATTCAGCCTTGTCCAGGCATTAAAAAATTACCCGGGGAAATTAGTCTTTGTGGGCAAAACATCTCAGCATCACAACAAGGATTTTATCAGATTAAAAAACTTTGACAGACCCAATACATATTTTTTAGGGGATATTCCACATAAGAAACTGCCGTCATTATATGCAGTCTCCAAAGTGCATGTATTACCTAGTTATTTTGAGACAACAGGCCTTTCATCTTTAGAAGCAGGTGCAATGGGATGTAATATTGTAGTCAGTGATCGCGGTGATGTAAGAGAGTATTTCGGTAACCTTGCGTATTATTGCGAACCCGATTCTATTGACTCAATTCGTAATGCCGTTTTGGAGGCATACAATTCACCTGTAAATCAGGCGTTAAGTAAACATATTCTTGAGAATTTCATATGGGAAATAACAGCAAGCAAGACCCTGTCTGCCTATGAACTACTTTTTAGGAACTAATTCATGATAAATAGAAATCTCCTCAGAAAAAGTAAGAGTAGACATTTTCTATCTTTCTTTTTAATTCTTACCATACTTTATGGCGGGTGTAATGATTTGATAAGCAAGCAGTCTTCCTGCACCCCAGCTCAAGTAGTAATCCCGCAAATTGAACAAAAAGGCCCCACTTCAACACCTAAACCTATTACTACGGATTACCAGATTGGAGCTTTCTATTTTCCAGGCTGGCAAACTGGTACTATATTCTGGAAGGATCTTCTGGGTGCAACTGATTCCCATTCCCCCTGCCAGTCGTGGCAGGAGAGAATTCCACTGTTAGGACTTTATCCGGAAGAGGAGACATGGGTAGCAGACTGGCATATAAAATGGGCGGTTGAGCATGGGATATCTTTCTTTGCCTATGATTGGTTTTGGCAAAATGATAAGCCCTTTTTGGATCATGCACTTCAGGCGCATATGCAGTATCCGTATAAAGACTTACTCAAGTTTTGTGTGATGTGGGCGAACCATGCCCCTTTTATACCGACCCCGGCAGATATACCTAAGATCGCCGATTATTGGATCAGCAACTACTTTAATAAATCAAATTATTTGAAATTCAGCGGCCGGCCGGTGGTCATGGTCTTCCTGCCTGACAGAATCGGCGGAGATCCCAACAAGACATCAGATGCGATATTGACTATAAGAAGTCTTGTAAAGAATGCTGGTTACCCCGACATATATTTAATTGCAATCAGTAATGATACCCCTGGTAAAAATGTTGTAGATTTCTATATGTCATCGGGTTATAACGCATACACCCCGTACAATTATGTCAAACCTGATCCCCAAATTGCGTCTTATGACACCACGATTGAACAATACAAAACGAACTGGGTCACGGCTCTCAGCATTGGCAGGCTTCCGTATATTGTTCCGGTTACCCCCGGTTGGGATGCCAGACCAGCGCAGGGAAGCGGGGCTACGGTCCGCACAGGAAGTACCCCTGACAAATTTAAGGTCATGCTTCAGAATGCCAGGACATTTCTGGATTCCAGCGGAGGAAACATTTATCCCAAAATGCTAATGATCGAGGCCTGGAATGAACTCGGTGAGGGTTCCTATATCGAACCTACTATGCAGTGGGAGTTTGGTTCTCTTGATGCATTAAGGGAGGTGTTTATCGGGGTTCCTCAACCTCACTCTGACGAATATCCTGAGGTAATCAAGTGAGGATAGCGATACTGGGATCAAGAGGTATTCCAGCAAGGTACGCAGGCTTTGAGACCTGTGCTGAAGAACTTAGCAAGAGATTGGCAGAACGTGGACATGAGGTTACGGTATACTGTTGCCGCCCTTATTCTATAACAAATGACAGGTATGTCCATGGGGTTAGAAGGATTATAGTTCCTACTATAAGAGGAAAGCATTTGGAGAAACTTCTGTTCTCTATTATTTGTTTACTTCATGTGGCCATTACAAGAAATGAAGTAATCCTCATGCTTGGCCTGAATATCCCAGTCCTGTTCATTGTGCCCAGAATATTCAGGAAAAAGATTGCCGTTAATGTTGATGGATTAGAGTGGAAGAGGAAAAAATGGGGGAGATTTGCCTCAAGATATCTTCTTTTTTGTGAGAAGATTGCCGGATATTTTTCGCATCAGATCATTACGGATGCAAAGTGTGTTCAATCCTATTATCGTGAGACTTATGGGATGGAATCTACATTTATCCCCTACGGCACTGAAATTGCGACAACACCGCCAGGAGAAACATTAAAGAAATTCGGCCTTAAAAAGGAAGATTACATTTTATATGTGAGCAGATTTTCACCAGAAAATAACCCTCTTTTAGTAAGGGAGGCATTTGACGGAATCAAAAATCAGAATAAGAAAATGGTCATGGTTGGTGGTTCACCTTTCGATGAAGAATATGTCAGGAAGGTAAAAGACACACAAAATCCCAATATAATATTTACTGGTCCTATATATGGTGCAGGATATAAAGAACTTCTATCTAATGCGTATTTCTATATCCAGGCTACAGAGGTTGGCGGGACGCATCCGGCTCTTGTAGAAGCCATGGGACATGGGAATTTTGTATTAGCAAATGATGTATCTGAACATAGAGAAGTTCTAAGGGATGCAGGGATGTATTACCGCGGCAAAGATGATCTGATAGATAAGATTCAATTTTTACTTGACAGTCCGCATGTTGTACGCGAAGGACGGGTCAAAGGCCAGAAAGTTGTAAAAGAGGATTATTCCTGGGATAATGTGAGTGACAGTTACGAAAGACTCTTTGAGGAAATGATAAATGAGCAGAATACCTGCTGATCATATAATGGGTCAAACATTTTTATATAAGTACAGGAATCCCATAATCCTGGGGGGCCTGGCTGGAACGCTGATTTCACTTGACGCCTTTATTACTTCATATCTTCACATAATGCATTTTAGTGGCTTGTTCCCGCCATACCTTATTTCCTTTATTGTTTTTTGCCTCGGTATAGGATTAGTTGCAGGTTTCATAGTTACTTTAAAAAATTCAGAATGGATTTGGAAAAAGAAAGAGGCGATCTTTGTAATAGTTCTTATAATAAGCTCACAGGTAAAGGGGCTAACGTCTATTGGTTTTATGGATTTTAGTGACCTGGTCATACTCATATTCCTCCTGATCCTGTTAGTAGAAAATTTTATATATTTACAATATAAGCTCATCGTATCACCTTTATTTGTATTAACCCTGATATTGTTCTTTTCAATAGTCCTTTCCTACACAAATGAGGTTAGTGCAACTAAGAGTTCTATTGTTTCACTTACTGGCCCCCTGAAATCGTTAATTACCATTTTACTTATTATGAATTTAATCAGAGGGAAGAAAGATGCCATATTATCCTTAAAGGCCTTTATAATTATTACCCTTTTCTCGGGTATAATTGGGGCTGCCGAATCTTTGCTTTACTTTTTTACAGGTATAGGGTTTCACACGAAGAAATTTGATTTTGAACAAACGCCTTTTGGGACATTTTTAAGGTCACAAGCCTTTTTTGGCCATATACATGGTCTGGCCGCTACTCTTACTATTTCTCTGACAATTTTGTTTTTCATTCTTCTGGTACCGAGATTAAACATATTTTGGAGGAAACGCACGATAATGCTGTTCTTTGTCATAACTCTCATTGCCCTGGCATTTACTTTTTACAAGGCCAGTTTGATTGCATTTGGATTAATATTGATTATTGGGATCTTTATGGGAAGACCGTCTTATATTATCCACATTACCTCTGGACTGCTTCTCATTATTACATTAGTTATTTTATCAGGATCAGGTCAAATTATGGTAGAATATGTTTCGAAGCAACTTTATACCGGGGATTTCAAAGCCCGTCTGGAATTGGATAAGGCAGGGATTGAAGGTTTTCTCCATGAACATCCGATAGTAGGGGCTGGTATGGGAAATAACCGTATTTATACCCCCCATCCAAACGCATGGCCTGCTCATAATGCGTTTATACAGGTTGCTGATGAGCTTGGAGTTATCGGACTAATGGCATATTGCCTGATATATGTCTATTTGTTTTATAGGCTTATTATTACTAATTTATTGTTAAAAGATAAAAAAGACAGAATCATTGTACAATCATTACTGCTTAGCTTTATTGCGTTTTTTACAATTGCACAATTTGAACCTTTAGCCTTTAATTTCTGGTTTTGGATGTATTTTGGGTTATTAGAATGTATAGCATATAATCTTATGAATGCCCGGCATTCTCAACATCTGCTCATTGAAAGACAAGATGCCTCAGCATTCTGTTAACAGGAGGAATTGATCATTATAGAAAAGACTCTTTTGGATTATTGGTTAGTCCTATATCAAAGGAAGAGGACTATTCTAATTATCATTCTTTCAGCAATATTCTCAGCAGGAATGCTAAGCTATTTTTTACCTCCGGTATACCAGGCTAACGCTGTCTTTTTTCCTTCAAGCAAGCCAGATACTTTAACTTTTCTTTCCCAGGCAAGTTCTCCTGAGATTAAGAGAACACCTCTTCTCCCGATAGCAAATGAGGAGCAGCAATCAGTATATCTTGGAATATTGAAAAGCAGAAAATTAATAGGACTGGTGAGCGAGAAGACAGGGAAGACGCAACATGCGTTAGCCAGGGACACGGATTTTAGAATAAGTAATGAATACCTTATTGAACTTTATTCACGCGATGCAAACCCGGTGCTTGCAGCAAATATTGCCAATACTTATGTGGAGGTTTTTAATGATTTTCTTGACAGCTTTTCTTCCGGTCCTGCATCCAAAAATCGTATAGCCATCCAGGATGAAATTAATAATGTTAAGCGGAAACTGAAAAAAGATGAAGATGAATTACGGCGATTTAAACTCAATAACAGGGCACTCTTTATAAATGAGGATGCATCGGTAATAGAGCGGGAAAAGGTCAGCATGCAGATGGAGATTGAAAAGGCCAAAGTCAGCCTAAAGGTCAATGATGATAATATTGCAAAGCTTGAAGATATGCTCGCTAAAGAGGCTAAGATTTATGTTTCATCACCTTTGATTTATTCGAGCCCAATTATCATGAGGCTGCAAACGCAGCTTTCGGATATCGAGGTCGCGATGGCCTCGTTATCAGTTGATATTCAGGGGCAGCATCCGGACATGATGAAACTTCAAAATCAATATAATAAGAAGAAAAAGGAGCTTGAGATTGAGACCAAAAAGATAGTTGAAAGCGCTGCTAAATCACCTGATTCATTCCATGAGAAGATACGTCAGCAGTTAGTGAATGCGCTCGTAGACAGACAGTCTACTCAGGCAAAAATTAAGGGTTTGAAGGTCGCGATTAAAAACCTTGATAAGCTTATAGAATCGTTCCCTGCCCTGCAGGAAGAGATGGATAATTTATCAAGGAATGTGGCTCTGCAAAAAAATACACTTGATAATCTTCGTTTGCAATCGGAAGAGATAAAGGCACAGGAGAGAAGAAAGATGCAAAATGTGATTGTGGTAAGTCCGGCAATTCTGCCTGAAGCTCCTGTCTATCCAAACATTATACTCAATTTGATTGTTGCCATTCTATTAGGATCAGTAACAGGGATCTTTTATTGTTTTTTCATGAACTACATAGAAACTGTCAAAGACCCTGAACGAAGATGGAAATAAGTTTCTATGAATATTACAACTGAAAATCAAAAGAAACGAATTGAGGCTGAGGAACGGCATAAGGTCTTTTTAACATTTCAAAAAGAATTAGAGCAGGAGGGAGTCATTCCTCCGTCTCCTGCTCTAATTCTCCGGCGTTACCAATATATATTGGAATATGCATCCGAGATCCTGATAGGATTCTTTATCGGCATTTCATCAATGATCCTTGTATTTCTTGTTGTCAACGTTATACTGCATATTGAT
This sequence comes from Nitrospirota bacterium, assembly GCA_020851375.1. Classification (NCBI taxonomy): domain Bacteria; kingdom Pseudomonadati; phylum Nitrospirota; species Nitrospirota bacterium. The sequence continues at coordinate 150,734 of JADZCV010000025.1, forward strand.
TTTTAAAATGCACTAGAGGAGGTTAACTGTGCTGAAAACATGGCGGCTGTCAGCCTTTGAACCAATTGAACAATATCGTGAGGAGGTAAGGGCAAAATATCACGCTGACATTTCTCAGGAACTGGAAATGAAACGTGTAGAAGGGCTTTATCCCTTTGAAGGAAAATGGCGCACCCTCGAGGAAATCACGGAACTCCAGAAGTTGATGAGACAAAAAGATCGGACTATCTTTGTTGATTTAATTATTCTTTTTATCATAATCATTTGCTTTCTTTTTGTTATGAACAATCTTTTATTGTCATTATTATATAAACAATAAGTAGTCGTCCTATAGAAGTTGATTACCTTTTAAAGCCAGGTTTCATCGCTGCGCTTTTCTTGATTATTATTCAGTTTTAGAATCTGGTGAGTTTAACATGATCATCGTTGGAATAAACAACATGCATGATGCATCTGCAGCACTTGTCATTGATGGGGAGGTAGTTGCTGCTGCTGAGGAAGAGCGGTTTACACGGATCAAGCACACCAGAGGTTTTCCCGTAAATGCAGTACGATTCTGCCTTGATTATGCCGGAATAAAAATAGGTGATGTTGATATTGTCTGTGCTTCATGGAAACCGTGGGCTCTCAGGGTAAGGACAACGCTTGCTCTGAAAAGTATTTTAAAATCCCCTCGTCTATTTAAGGCCAAGACTTCCAGGGGGATGAGGCAAATGCAAAATGAATGGTCAGAATTATTCAGATTAAGAGGTCTTGTTCAAAGGTGTTTCGGAAAAGGAAAATACAAAATTGAATATGTAGATCATCATCTTGCACATGCTGCATCCGCTTTTTTATGTTCACCCTTTGAAAGAGCCGCTATCCTGACTGTAGATGGCGCAGGCGAGGCTGACACAACAGTTTTGTGGATAGGCGAGGGCACTGGAATAAAAAAAATAAACAGCGTCAAATTGCCTCACTCACTTGGACAGTTCTACTCAGCGGTCACAGCATTTCTGGGATTTAATAGTCAATCTGATGAATATAAGGTAATGGGACTTGCCTCATATGGTGAACCGGTATATGCAGATTATCTCAGTAAAAATGTTGTCAAGTGTCTGCCTGATGGGTCGTTCAGAATGGACCCATATTTCATTGATTATCATATCGCCAGGAATGGCGGCTTTCGCACATCAACAACGGATGTATTTGGGGAGCCCAGAAAAAAAGAAGAAGCCATTGTAAACCGACATGCTGATGTGGCAGCTAGCGCACAAAAAGTGATGGAAGAAGCTATCTTTCATCTGGCAAACTCCCTACATGAAATGACAGGGCTTGATGAGTTATGTATGGCTGGTGGTGTTGCCTTTAACTGTGTTGCGAACGGGAAACTCTTTCAAAAGACACCGTTTAAGAATATCTTTATACAACCCGCTGCCGGAGATGCCGGTAGTGCCATAGGGGCTGCACTAATTACAGAACACAAATACACAGGGAGCCCCAGGCATTATGTCATGAACCATGCATATCTGGGGCCGTCTTTCAGTTCTACAGAATGTCAACGGGTGTTGAAAGATAAAATTATCCGGTACGAAAGACTTGGTGAAGATGTTCTGTTGCAGAGGACAGCCCATGCACTTGCAGAGGGAAAACTGGTATGCTGGTTTCAGGGACGTATGGAATGGGGGCCGAGAGCGCTGGGAAACAGGAGTTTTCTGGCGGATCCCAGGCGAGAAGAGATGAAAGACATTATTAACCTGAAGATCAAGCAGAGGGAGCAATTTCGTCCCTTTGCACCCTCAGTTCTTGAAGAAAAAAGCCCAGGGTATTTTGACTATACCGGTAATTCTCCCTTCATGCTCTATGCCTTTCCGGTAAAACCTGAAAAAAGATCGCTGATACCGGCTGTTACACACGTAGATGGAACTGCCCGTCCTCAGACAGTGAATAAGGAGACTAACCCCCTCTACTGGAAGCTTATCAATGAGTTCGAAAAATTAACAGGCGTGCCTATATTATTAAATACCTCATTTAATGTCCAGGAGCCAATAGTCTGTACTCCAGGCGAGGCACTGGAATCATTTATAAGAACAAAGGTTGATTACCTTGTACTTAATGATCTGTTCATTGAGCATCCTTCAACCTGATATTTATCCTTGAGTATATGAAGAGTTTTATTCCTAAGAAAATCAGCAAAGACCAGGCCAAAGATACCGGAATGGCAATGGTGCTTATTTGTTTTCTTTTGGGTTTTTATATTCAAAAACAGGGTTTCTTTACTATAGGTATAGTTCTTTTGCTTGTTGACATGATTTACCCCAATCTTTACAGACCAGCGGCAACTATCTGGTTTGGTCTTTCCAATGTATTGGGGACAATATCTTCTAAGCTAATTTTAACCGTGATTTTCTTTGTTATAGTTACGCCTGTCGGATTAATCAGGCGGCTAATCGTAGCAGATTCAATGCAGCTTAAAAGATGGAAAAAAGATGACTCTTCAGTTTTTGAAATCCGGGAACACATATTTCAGCCTGAAGATATTGAAAAACCATATTAGCGGGAGGAGAAAATGGATTTTTTAAAGGATCTGTGGGGGTTTTTAAGAGTGCGTAAGAAATACTGGTTGTTGCCGATCATTCTGACCCTGCTCCTGTTCGGAGCCTTGATTTTAATGACCAGTGGCTCAGCTATTGCTCCATTTATCTATACTTTGTTTTAACCGGTGATTTAATAAATGAGAGGGGAACATATGGCTAAGGCCATATTAGGGGTGTCAGCATATTATCATGACAGCGCCGCGGCTATTTTGATTGACGGGGAAATTGTTGCCGCTGCCCATGAAGAACGTTTTACCCGTAAGAAACATGACCCATCGTTCCCGACAAATGCGACTAAGTATGTATTGCAGGAGGCCGGGATTGACAATTTAGATTACCTCAGTGCGATTGCATTTTATGATAAGCCATTCCTCAAATTTGAAAGACTGCTGGAAACATTTCATGGTTTCGCCCCAAAAGGTTTAAGAAGTTTTATTTCAGCGATGCCCGTGTGGATTAAAGAAAAACTCTTCATGCGTAAAATGATCAGGGAGGAGTTGACGAACATCTGTTCAGGTCATTCAAAACTCCTTTTTCCTGAGCACCATCTCTCTCATGCCGCCAGTGCATTTTACCCTTCCCCATTCGAAGAGGCAGCTATACTTACTGTTGATGGTGTAGGCGAGTGGGCTACCACGACCATAGCTCATGGTACAGGGAACAAGATTAAAATCCTGCGGCAGTTAGATTTTCCACACTCTCTGGGCCTTCTTTATTCCTCGTTTACCTATTATTGTGGTTTTAAAGTAAACAGTGGTGAATATAAGCTTATGGGGCTTGCACCCTACGGGAATCCTGATTCTGATCAAACCAGACGGTGGAAACAAATTATATTGGATGAATTGGTGGATGTCCGAAATGACGGCTCGCTTCTGCTAAATATGGACTACTTTAATTTTGCGACCGGACTGACCATGTGCTGTGAGGAAAAATGGGGGAAATTGTTTGGTGTGCCCGTCAGAAGACGGGAGAGTGAGTTGACTCAACCGTACATGAATCTTGCTTTAGCGATCCAGCAGGTAACTGAAGACATTCTTTTCCGATTAGCGGCTACAGCAAAGAAACTTACTGCCTGCGACTATCTGGTAATGGCAGGAGGTGTGGCACTTAACTGTTCCGCTACAGGGAAACTTTTAAGGACGGGAATGTTTAAAGATATCTGGATTCAGCCAGCTGCCGGTGATGCGGGAGGAGCAGTAGGGGCTGCCTATGCTGCCTGGTATGTTTGGCTGAAGAATGATAGAAAAGTGATATCAGGTCAGGACTCCATGAAAGGGGCTTATCTGGGTCCTGAATTTACTTCTTCAGATGTGATACGGGTAGATCGAAAGTATGGCGCCCCATACAAAGAATATCCGGATTTTAATCAACTTTGCAATGATGTTGCTGAACTTCTGGCTCAGGGATATGCGATTGGATGGTTTCAGGGCAGAATGGAGTACGGTCCAAGAGCATTAGGTAATAGGAGCATTTTAGGTGATCCCCGCAACCCTGAAATGCAGAAAAAACTTAATCTGAAAATAAAATACCGGGAAGGATTTCGCCCCTTTGCCCCCTCAGTAATAGAAGAGGATTTGGAAGAATATTTTGAATTGAATCGTCCGTCACCATACATGCTCATTGTTGCCCCGGTACAGGAAAAAAGAAGAAATGCATTGCCTGACAAAGAAGAGCAAATGGGGATGTGGGATAGACTTTATCACTTGCGCTCTGATATTCCTGCGATAACGCATGTTGATTATTCAGCCAGAATTCAAAGTGTCAATAGAAGAGTCAATGAGAAGTATTGGAAGCTCATAAAGGCATTTAAAGATAAAACCGGGTATGGACTGATTGTAAATACAAGTTTCAATGTAAGAGGTGAACCTATTGTGTGTACACCGGAAGATGCATACAGATGTTTTATGCGGACTGAGATGGACTTTTTGGTCATAGGGAATTACTTATTTGATAAATCGTTACAGAATAAATTACCACAAGATACCTCCTGGGAAGATATGTATGAGTTAGATTAAAATAATAGATCTTTTCTTCTTGTGATTATATCGCATGAAAGATGTTCATAAGATAAAAGAAACGCTGCTTCTGATTGCAGGAATACTGTTTATCTCAGCAGGCATTGCCTGTAATGAATGGGTTCTTGCTGCCTTGTTTAGTTCTGATGGAATAATAGCAGTTTCCTACAGAATTATTATATGGATTGCTGATGTTATTTTGATAAGCATTGGTTTCACACTGCTTATATACAGAAGATCCCTCCAGGTCCATAATTTAGTACTGTTGATATTTTCCGTTTTATTCTGTTTTATATCATTTGTTGCATTTGATTTTTTCCGGGCATACTTATTCCTGATTAACAGTCGTTTTATAGATATGGGTTCATACGGTAATATTCATGTTAAAGATTATTATCTGGGGTGGAAACTAAAACCTGATAGCAGCGGACGACATGCAGCAAAAGGCATGTTTGATGTCATATATGAGATTGATCACGATGGTTTCAGAAAAATCAATAACACCGGTAACCCTGATTTCAGCATCTATTTTTTTGGAGATTCTTTTACCTTTGGACATGGGGTGAGCAATAACGATACGTTTTCTAACATAATTAGGGAAAAGTTTCTAAAGGATAAAATCAACATTTATAATGCGGGAGTAAACGGTTATGGTATTGTTCAAATGTATCAACAATTCCTGAATATTGAAAATCGAATTAAAAAAGATGACCTGATTGTCTTTACTCCTATTGCGGCTGATATCAGCAGGAATATAAAAGATTTTTATTTCCCATATTTTTATATTTATTCTAATTTTATTCATTTTGAAAATTATCCTTTTTTTGATAAGGGCGTTATCAGACCGTATAAACTTGAGTGTACTACGTATAATAAATTGAAATTATTAGCATTTTATGCGCCATATACAAAAGATGTTTGGTTTAAAATCAATAAAAGATTTATTTCAGATACGAGAAAAGAATCTATGGATATGATGAAGATCATCCAACACAAAATAGAGATGCGCGGAGGTAAATTCCATCTTTTTTTTCTGCCGAATCCTGCTGAATGTCTGCGTAGGACGTATAGTGAAGATGTCTCCGGTTTCGGCTATTTTGATATCATGGGTTTCTTCCCTTCCCAAAAGACAGAATTGGACAAAATTAAGTTTACCGGTGATGAACACTGGAATGCAAAGGGACATGAGATAGCGGCAAGAGCCATTGTCGAAACCTTAATTAATAAAAATATTATTGACAAAAAATATCTTAAAGAGCCTGAATAGCAAATATTGCAAGTCTCAAAAGAAACTTTTCAAACAGCTTGAATAATTTGTATAATTTACGGTATGATTAATAACTTTGTTTAAAGTTGAGGGCCGATGGAATGAATGTTCAAACACTCAGATCAGGTTGCCGTGCTGTTTTATGTTTTCTTGTCCTCTCTTTAATCTTTGCGGGATGCGGAAGAAACGATAATAATGATAATAATATACCAGGCGGATTTCTTTGGCTTGCCTATCCTGAAGAGGTAATCGTTCTACGGGGAGACCAGGCCCGGTTTGTGCTGAAGATCTCCTCCATAAGTGGGGTTCCTTTGCCCAGGACAGCGAGCTTTTCGGTTTCAGGACTCCCTGCCGGCGCCGATGGGTTCTTCCTATCAGATAAATTCTATCTTCCTGCCGAAGTCCTTCTCTATGTAAACACAGCGCCAAATACACCTATCGGGAGTTTCCCGATTACAATCAGCAGTAGTCAAACGACTGAGGAGCTTTCCATTAAGCTCACTATTAAGCCTATGCAATGGGAGCAAGTTAATGTTAATGCATCGGACCCCCAGCCGCCAGGCCTTTCCAATCACTCGGCCGTTTATGATGAAGGTGCTGATCGAATGATTATCTTTGGTGGAATAGTTCCAGGGGGATTGTCAGCAGACCTTTGGGGCCTCCAGGATGTAACAGGCGCTTCACCTGTATGGAATCATGTATCGACCGGAGGGAGTTTCCTGCCTTCCGCCCGCACAGGGCATAAGGCGGTATATGACCGTGACGGAAAAAGGATGGTCATATGGGGAGGAGTGGGGCAGAATGAGGATTTTATTGTTGACCGCCTCTGGGTCTTGACGAATGCAGATGGAAGTGGAGGGACTCCAGCCTGGATACAATTGTCTGAAGGGGCAGGCCAGATTCCGTCAAGTCGTTTGGGATTTTCCATGGTCTATGATCCAGGCAGCAATCGTGTTATTCTCTTCGGCGGGGCTGAAACTGATGGAGACACCACAACTCTTCTCAATGACGTCTGGGTTCTTACCAATGCGAATGGGCTTGGAGGTGATCCTGCCTGGGTTAACATAACGCCTGCATCGGGCAGTATCCCAAATCCGAGGATGATGCATTCAGCTGTGTATGATAGCAACAACAACAGAATGATAGTATTTGGGGGGGGAGCAAAATCCGGACCTTTAAATGATGTATGGGTGCTAACCCATGCAAATGGACTGGACGAAAACGGCCAGGATGCGTCCCCTTCCTGGCAACCTTTAACCGTATCCGGAAATCTTCCGGATGCCCGCACGGGACATGCAGCGGTATTTAATCCTTCAAAGAACAGCATGACTATCTTCGGTGGAGCAGATGGCCAGGAGGGCCTTTTAGACGATTTATGGATCATGGAAAATGCAAATGGGATTGAAGGGCCAGCTATCTGGAGTTCTGGAATTATCTTTCATAACTCAAAAGTGTCCTATCCTGACGCCAGAGCCAATCACTCTGCTGTTATTAATGTAGAGAATGACACGATGGCAGTCTTCGGCGGACTCATAAAAAACACCTATTCAAATGAAACATCATCGAATGAAACATGGTTACTGAGGCACGCTTCAGGAGAAGAATAATTTTTCCCGCAATGATAAAAGCGATTTATTCCCTTCCCTGTTCATCCCTTTTCCCTCTCAATTAAAAGTTTCTTATAGTAAGAATTCTCCGGCATTATTAAATCACCTGATTATGGGAATAACGCTGTACAGGGTTAGAATGCCTCTATGTTGCCTGAAATATGAGGTCATTAGGTGCAGTCACATTAGGTGCAGTCACTTGACTGATCAGACTAATTAGCATAGCATTATCCTCATCATGACTGGTAATAAAGGCCCTATTGGGATATTTGACTCAGGCATCGGCGGGCTTACTGTTCTCAAGGAAGTAACTTCTGCGCTGCCTGATGAGGATACCCTGTATCTGGGAGATACTGCCCGTCTGCCCTATGGGACAAAGTCAGAAGAGACTGTCATTAAATATGCCATAGAAAATACGAGATTTTTGTTGAAGTATGACATCAAGCTCCTTGTAGTTGCCTGCAATACTGCATCTGCAGTCAGCCTTGAAGTCCTGAGAAAACAATTTTCAATTCCGATTGTCGGTGTTATTGAGGCAGGTGCCCGTGCAGCAGCGCGTGCAACCAGAAATGGCAAGATCGGTATTATTGGAACAGAGACGACAGTAAGCAGCGGTGCCTATACCAAAGCCATCAGGGAGATAAACAGCAACATTGAAACCTTTGGACAGTCATGTCCCCTGTTTGTACCTCTTGTGGAAGAGGGTTGGATAGATGATAATGTGACAATGGCTGTTGCAGAGCGCTACCTTGCGGGACTTAAGAACATGGGTATAGATACCCTGGTGCTGGGATGTACACACTATCCTCTTCTGAAAGGGATTATACAAAAGGTGATGGGCGATGGAGTAAGGTTGATAGATTCTGCGGAGGAGACAGCAAAAGAGGTAAAAGAGGTGTTGACTCGATTGAATTTGCTTGCTTCATCGGCTGAGACATCGGGGACAGAATTTAATTCTGTCCACAACAACGTAAGCAATAGACGTTTCTTCGTGACTGATGTCCCACGCCGCTTTGAAGAACAGGGGAGCAGGTTTCTAGGGGAGAAGATAGGAAAAGTAGAAAAGGTTGCTTTGATCTTGTAACGGGGGTTTTTAATGAAGAGAAAAGACGGTAGAAAAGCTGATCAATTACGGAGTGTGAAAATACACAGGAATTACATCAAACATGCAGAAGGCTCTGCACTCATCGAGGTCGGCGATACAAAGGTTATTTGTACTGCTACAATTGAGGATAAAGTGCCTCCGCATGTGAAAGGGCAGAATAAGGGGTGGATTACTGCAGAATATGCCATGATCCCACGCTCCGCACTTCAGAGGATCGTAAGGGAATCAGCACGGGGAAAGATAGGCGGAAGGACGCATGAAATACAGCGCCTCATCGGAAGGGCGCTCAGGTCCATTATTGAATTGAATAAACTTGGTGAGAGAACAGTCTGGATTGACTGCGATGTCATACAGGCTGACGGTGGTACGCGAACAGCTTCTATTACCGGGTCATTCGTCGCCCTTGTTGATGCAATACATTTCGCACAGAAGAACGGACTGATCACAGATAACCCTGTTAAAGACTTTCTTGCGGCTGTGAGTGTCGGTATTGTGAATGGAGAGCCTGTCCTTGACCTTAATTATGACGAAGACTCCACTGCAGAGGTTGACATGAACATCGTAATGACAGGCAAGGGAAAGTTTGTAGAAGTACAGGGTACTGCCGAGGGTGAACCATTTTCCAGAAACATGATGGATGGGCTTGTTAGCCTTGCTAAAAAGGGGATTGAAGAGTTGGTAGAGATGCAGCGGAAGATGGTGGGGGAGTTATAATAAAGGGTTCAAGGGGTCAAGGGGTCGAGTGAATCATCATGAGCTGTGGCTCACAAAGGATCGTGAAAACGTCATTCCCGCGAAGGCGGGAATCCAGAGCGATGGCTTGATTCTGGATTCCCACTCCCCGCTTAAATCCTGCGGGGACAGGTTCCGTGGGAATGACAGGTACGTAGGAGCATTTTCAGATGAAGATAGTCATAGCAACAAGAAATCCAGGTAAGATTGCGGAGATACGGTCAATTATAGATAACTCAGGGCTTAAGGACAAAGTAAAAATTGATACACTCACCTCTTATGCAGGCATTCCTGACATTATCGAGGATGGCAGGACTTTTTCAGAGAATGCCTCAAAGAAGGCGGTGACAATTGCAAGGTTTACAGGACATATCGCTGTTGCGGACGATTCCGGTCTTGAAGTGGATGCATTGAGTGGAGCGCCGGGCGTATATTCAGCAAGATTTGCAGGGGAGGGCGCGACAGACCCTGATAACATAAAAAAACTGCTTGGGCTGCTGAAGGATACACCGCCGGATAAAAGGGGCGCAAGGTTTGTATGTGTGATAGCCGTTGCAACGCCATCAGGCAATGTCAGGCTTGCAGAAGGGGAATGTGCAGGATTTATTTCTGAAGGCGAACGCGGGACGACTGGTTTTGGTTATGACCCTGTTTTTGTGGTACCTGAGTATGGAAAGACATTTGCAGAGCTTGGGAGTGAGATAAAGAATAAGATAAGCCACCGTGCTGCAGCATTAAGCACGCTCTCTAATATCCTTGAAGACTTAATCACGCCTGGCAGGTGATGACTGCAATAAAAAATGTATTTATAAAATATATAATCCCTCCAATAGCAATGCTCATCATCTACCTCCTCGGCATTACTTACAGGAAGGAAGTAGTCGGCAGAGAATCAGAGCAGTCCCTCATAAAAAAAGGCATCAATCCCATATACGCCCTGTGGCACGGACGGTTGATGTATTTGCCGTTTCACTACAGGTGGCAGAAAAACCTCAATTCACTCGTAAGCCCCAGCACTGACGGGGAGATCATAGCACGGACACTAAGACTGTTCGGGGTCAGGACCATACGAGGTTCTTCCTATAAGAGCGGCAGCACGGCCTTCCGAAACCTTATCAGGGTTGTCAAAGACCGAGGCCGTGTATTCATTACAGTAGATGGCTCAAGAGGACCTGTATTCAAGGTCCAGAAGGGCATCCTCCATCTTGCCAAAATCAGCGGCCTGCCGGTACTGCCGGTTACCTATGGCGCAGAGAAGGCTCACGTCTTCAAAAGCTGGGACAGATTTATCATACCACATCCTTTTACCCGAGTTGTTGTAATATATGGTGAACCTGTCTATGTCGCAAGGGACACCTCTGAAGAAGAGATAGAAGCAAAGAGGTTTGAACTTGAGCAGAGACTGGTTCAGATGACAGAGAAGGCAGATCAGTACTTTTGAGGCTTGTCCCGCATGGTTTAAACGGGTAGCAGGATATGTTTCATAATTGAAAATGTTTCTATAATGAAAAAAAGACCTAAACTCTTTGATTGTCAAGGAAATATCAGAATATGCAATGTTTCCTTGTTTCATTAATGAAACAGAGTGAGTTTCCCAGCCCTCCTTTTGATCGCTGTTTTGATCATATAAATCAATAGGTTACACATGATGACAGGAATGGTTTTTTTGGCACAGTTATTGATTAATACATATATATAGAATGTATTGAATGGTGGTTTTCAGCTTGGTTTAATTAATGATAATTATAATCGAAGCATAAGATAATAAAAAGGAGGTGTTTAAAATGGCTACAACACATACTTTACCTCATGGTGTTTACGGTAACCATACGGAGGTACAAAGCAAAGATTTCGATTGGCAGGGAGCAGAAAGAAGGCACCTGTGGATTGTCTTTAACTCAATCGGGATTGCAATTTCAGTAGCGATGCTGGTTGGCTCCTATTTCTTACTCTGGTAAGAGATGCCTCAAAGATTTGATTTGAAAGCCCCTGTAAGCAGATAGCTTATGGGGGCTTTGTTTTTTTAAGATAGTTTGCCACCGTTGGTATTGTTGTCCCTTCCGATTATATAGCATATAATAATTAATGTGAGCACAAAAGATAACTCCTTTAAAATATCGAGCGATACCATTCTTGACAGTCTTGCAGGGATACTCCCGAATGCAGCGAGCGTGCAGAGATACCTTGATGTTAACAGTGAGACAATTCTAAACAGCATAGCAGATGGCATCGTGGTTATCGGACTTGATCATCGCATTCTTTTTATTAACCGTGCAGCAGAGGAGATGTTTGGAAGGCCGGATATTGATGCAATCATAAATGATAGAATGTGTAATGATGCAATTTCCCACCATGGGTGTGAAGTCGGTTGTCTCTTAAATATGACTATGGAGTCCGGAGAACCTGTATATAACTATGAAACCTTCTGTGAAAAGAAGGGACGAAAGATGTTCCTAAGCATAAATACCGCAGTACTCAGAGGCAATAATGATGTGATCATAGGCGGGATCGAAACTATAAGGGACATAACTCTCATTAAGGAGTTGAATAAAGAACTCAAAAATAAGTACTCCTTCGAAAACATTATTGGCAAAGACCGGCGAATGCATGAAGTCTATGAATTGATTAGTGAAGTTGCACCTACAAAGGCGACTGTCCTTATAGAAGGTGAGACAGGAACCGGAAAAGAGTTGATTGCAACTGCAATTCATCTCAATTCCCCCAGAAACAACAAGCCGTTTATCAAGGCAACATGTGCAGCGCTTTCTGAAGGACTTCTGGAGAGTGAACTGTTTGGTCATGTCAAAGGGGCATTCACCGGTGCAATAGCAGACAAGACAGGAAGGTTTGAACTGGCCGACCATGGGACCATCTTTCTCGATGAGATAGGGGATGTATCACTGCATACCCAGATAAAACTCCTGAGGGTACTTCAGGAAGGTGAGTTTGAGCGGGTTGGTGATTCAAAGACCATCAGGGTGGATGTGAGGGTCATTGCGGCTACTAATAAGGACCTGAAGGCTGCTGTAGAAAAGGGTGAATTCAGGGAAGATCTGTACTACAGGCTAAAGGTCGTACCTATACATGTGCCGCCTTTGCGGGACAGGAAAGAGGATATTCCGCTCCTTTTAAAACATTTTATAGAAAAGTACAATAAAGAACTAGGGGCCTGTCCGAGTAATAATTACTTCACCTAAGACAACAAAATCCATATAATAGACGACATGAAAACATACCGCACATATGAACCGAACCAATTATTGTTGATACCGCCATCGTTGAGGGAGTGGTTGCCGGAGGATCACCTTGTCTACTTTATCTCAGACATAGTAGACGGACTAAAGCTACGCGCAATAGAGGAGGTTTATGAAAAAGAGGAGCGAGGATATCCTCCATATCATCCTGGGATGATGACGAAAGTGCTGTTTTACGCATATGGAACAGGGGTGTATTCATCGAGGCGAATAGCGAAGAAGATGGAGGAGGACGTGGCATTCAGGATACTGGGTGCGGGAAATTTCCCTGACTTCAGGACGATCAGTGATTTCAGGAAGCGGCATCTTAAGGCACTGGAAGGATTGTTTGTACAGGTGCTTGAGATATGCCGGAGAGCTGGGCTCCTAAAACTTGGGCACATCTCACTGGATGGGACAAAGATAAAGGCCAACGCATCGAAGCACAAGGCAATGAGCTATGGGAGGATGAAGCAAGATAAGGAGAGGTTGAAGCAGGAAATAGAGGAGATACTGAGGCAGGCGGAGAAAGTGGACGCTGCAGAGGATAGCGCATATGGGAGGAATAAACGGGGAGATGAATTGCCGGAGGAGCTTTCCCGGAGAGAGGGCCGTTTAAAGAAGATCAAAGAGGCCATGAAGGCGCTGGAAGAAGAGGCCAAAGAGGCCGTTAAGAGAGATGAAGCAGAGCAAGACGGCAAAAAGTGCGGGAGAAAAGCGGACCATCCTGGTGTACCCAAAGAAAAGGCCCAGAGGAATTTTACAGACAGCGAATCTAAGATAATGATCAACGGGGACAAGGCATTTATACAGGGCTATAATGCTCAGGCGGCAGTGGATGCGTCATCACAGGTAATAGTAGCTGCTGATGTGTCAAATAAATCGGTAGATAAAAACCATATCAAACCGATGATCGGGAAGATAATGGAATTAACGGACGAAG
>JADZCV010000026.1 GCA_020851375.1 Nitrospirota bacterium
ACAGATCCAGAGACTGTCGTCCTGCCATTAGACGATCCCCCAGTTTTAGTTGTTTTCGCTGAAAAATGCGGGGTACCCATTGCGCCGAAGGCAAATGCAATGGGTCCTGCGGCGTCAGGACTTAAGATTTGAGCTCCAACGTACAACACAGTACGCCTCAGCTCAAATCTTAAGTCCTTCCTTGCACCTGGGCATTTTTGAGCTAAAACTGTATTGTTGCTGTATGCTCATACTTACCGTCCAGCCATTCTCAGGTTATGACTTTACAGAAAAAATGCTTTTGTGTCAATAGTTGAAAGACTATCTGTAGATCTACCACAAGCACGGTATAAGAACTTTCCCACAAGGATAGTGGATAACCTGTGGATAACACGCCTCCTGATGCCATTCAGCCCTCTTGTATGTTGACCTGCATGGTCAGTGCACATATTTTAAGCAGGTCAATTATCCTGTATTATCAAATAGATGCAAGTTTTCAACAAGGAGTGAAATTGAAACATCCAACATATGGGTGTCTTCATATTTTCTCCACAAGATACTTTCTGAAACGTTCAAATACAGTTATTTATTTTTAATCTGAGGTGTGATAAACTACCCCCACTTTTTGTATATGCAACCCGGGTAAGGAGTAAAATTTATGCGGCTGATCACAAGAAGTTTTGACAATGCGCCTGCTGATTCACTTGGTTATTCTGTTTTTGCCATTTCCACAACAAGACCTCAGCGGCACAGGGATGTAACGATCCTTTGGCTTTTTACCCCAACCTTTGATGTACAGATTGAATACAATAAGACAAGGGATTCTGAAAAACTAAATGAAAGGATGTCGGCCATTCTGAAACAGCGTGCTTCAGCAGTTGAGGAGTGGGTAAAATCCAATGCAAACGCCAGGGTATGCCTGCTCTGTTGGGAGAATGTAAATTCCTGTCACAGGAAACTTGTGGCAGAGGCCATTAGGGATGCAGGTGAAAAGGCAGGTGTGCCTGTATCAATAGATATTGCCTGATAAACAGTACGAATGGAAAGCAGAGTCAACAGTAACGAAGATGATTTGCTGGACATAATCCTGAATGTCAATAAATCCCTGTTCTCCACACTCGAAACCAGAGATTTATTGTTTCTAATCGTTCAGAAAATATCTGAGGTAATCCCTGTCACGCGGTGTTCAATAGTGAATGTTGAGGCGGACAGGAATGTTGGAAATGTCCTTGCTACATACGAAGATCCATCCCTTGATTCCATAACATTAGACCTTGAAAAATATCCTGAGATTTCGAGGTCTGTAATTGACAATGATATCGTATATATCGGAGAAGTAGAAACAGATCCTATTCTTGACGGAGTCAGGGAAAAGATCCTCTCTTTAGGCATAAAATCAATCGTTATCATGCCTATACGTTATTATGAAGGCGATAGGGGGTCACTTTTCCTGCGGACGTCAAGCAGGGGGAGCCGTTTCAGTGATAATGAGCTTAAACTGTTTCAGATCATAATAGAAGGTGCATCTGTGGCCCTTAAGAATGCCCATATGTTTAATGTAATGAGACAGGAGAAACTATCCCTTGAAAAAATGGTAATAACAGATGACCTGACACGATTATACAATCACAAATATTTTGTAAGGAGACTCGGCGAGGAGTTTAAACGCACAAAAAGATACAGCGGTTCACTCTCCTGTATGATGATTGACCTCGATAATTTTAAGCGGATTAATGATACTTATGGACATCAGGCAGGTGATAAGGTCTTAAGGGATGTGGCAAAGGTGCTAAAGAAGAGTGTCAGGGAAACTGATGTCATTGCAAGGTATGGAGGCGAAGAGTTCGGTGTAATCCTGCCGCATAGTATAAGAGAGGATGCCCTGAGGCTGGCAGAGCGCATCAGGACTTCAGTCAGAAGCTTTAAATTTGACAGTGTTAAAGAGGGGGAGGTGATAACTGTCAGTATTGGTGTTACAACATACCCGCATCCTGAAATAACCGACAATGACGACCTTGTCCGAAAGGCTGATAAAGCGTTGTATAAAGCCAAGGAGGGTGGGAAGGATCAGGTTGTCAGTTTGTGACACAAATCATTATTTTCCTTCGGCCGCTGCCTCCTTTTTTGCAGCTTCTTCTCCAGATTTATAGATATCAATTATGCTGATTACTTTGATATTAGCAGTTTCAAGGGCCTTTTTTATCTGAGCCATCTTTGCGTCTTCCACCTTTACTATATAATTAATTGTTGCCATTCAATCGCCTCCGTATGGAATAATAATTTATGATGTTGTAGAATGTAGCAATATTAGTAGTGGTTGTCAACCAATAATGGTAATGCGCAGCAGGTATCCGTACCTGAATGAATATTATTAACTGAATGAAAGTTATCATACCTTTAATCTTAGTCTTGCTGTTTTTTACTGATAATCGCGCGGCCGGTTTAGCAGAGTTATTTAATAATTCTTTAATGAAAGACTTCATGTCATGGATGAGTTACCTCGGTCTGGGGTGGATTCAGGTTTTGTTTTGTTTTGTTATTATATTAATTGGTTTGATCATAAAAAGAGATGAAAAGATAATTGATGCAGGGAAAAAGGGCATTTATGCCATTGCTGCATCAGGCGTGCTGGTTCAGATCATCAAACATATTATTGGCAGGCCCCGTCCAGGGGTGATGAAGGAATTTGGATTTACCCTTGGTCCATCCATTATACCGGGATATGATTCTTTTCCATCAGGGCATGCCACCTCGGCTTTCGCATTTGCATACGCCTTGTCCAAATTCTTCCCATGGATGAGATATCTCCTGTACAGTTATGCCATCCTTGTTTGCGTTTCAAGGATTTATGTAGGCGCCCACTTTCCGTCTGATGTCTTTGCAGGGATTCTGCTTGGCACATGGACAGGGCATGCAGTGGTTAATAAAGGGATGGGGTATCTCAGGGAAATTGTCAGGAAATATGGTGTGCCAATTGGTATTGCTGCACTTAGCTTTTTCATCTTTTTCTACAATCTTGACAACACCGGCCTTTTTGATGTTGATGAGGCAGTCTATGCTGAGGCTTCGAGGGAGATGATAGAGACTGGAGATTTTATAACACCACAATATAATTACACAAACCGGTATGACAAGCCGGTCTTCTATTACTGGCTAATGTCAGCGGCGTTCAGGGCCTTCGGTGTTACGGAGTTTGCCGCACGTCTGTGGTCTGCTGTCTTCGGTGTCCTGCTTACATTAATGTGTTACTATGTAATCCGCCGCATCGGGCATCCTGCCTGGGGTGCTATATCTGCCCTCATATTTGTTACATCTCTTGAGGTGATTGTGCTTGCACATGCCTCTATTACTGACATGACGCTTACTTTTTTTATTACGTCCTCCCTGTTCTGCTTTTTCCTCGGTTATGCAGGAGTTCGTAATGCGGTTAATAAAGCATCACACAGTATAAATTGGTGGTATATTGGTTTTTATGTAAGTCTGGCCTTTGCTGTTCTTACAAAGGGGCCTGTTGGAGTAGTACTGCCAGGCGCCATTATATTTATATTTCTTGTTATTAAGGGGGATTTTCTTAAGACATTTAAGAACCTGCACATCGTCTCAGGTATGATCATATTTCTTGCCGTTGCCCTTCCATGGTATCTGACAGAGATTAGTATTAATGGATGGGAATACATAGATGCCTTTTTCCTGAAACACAATGTCACCAGATTTACAGGTGTTGTCTCGGGACACAGCGGCCCTGTCTATTATTTCATTCCTGTCATCCTGATTGCCTTTTTTCCCTGGAGCGCCTTTCTGCCGCAGGCGTTATACAAATATTTCCCGCGATCAGGGCATAGGGGCAGGAATGAGCCTGCTGTGTCAATCACAATATTCTCTGTGATATGGTTTCTGGTAATTTTCATATTTTTTTCTGTATCAAAGACCAAGTTGCCTGGATATATTGGCCCTCTGTCAGCGCCGCTTGCCATTATGATCGGCAGATTGTGGTATGATTATGCTTATCCTGATATTGCCGGTGTGGAACAGTCAGATAGAAAGGGAATAAGGTTCTCCTTAGTCTGCCTGGTTATACTATCACTGATAATTGCCGCAGGAGCCGTGATATTGCCGGCCTGCTTATCCGGCTCTGCCATAATGCTGAGGCAGTTTCAGTGGCCCGTAGAACTGGGAAATGGATTCTACTATATAGCTGCGGTTATAATTGCAGGGATGTCTATATCTCTCCTTGCACTCTGGCGGGAGAGGAGGGGCGTTGCTATTGGCATATTGACAGGTATGGCTGCGGTTGTATCTTGTATACTATTCTCCTCTGTAATCCCACTTGCTGATAAACATCTTCAGTCAACATTAAGGGATTTCTCAAGGATTGCATCTGCCCAAATGGATGCGCATGACAAACTTGTTGTCTTTGGCCTTAATAAACCAAGCATATTGTTTTATGCTCAGCGTCCTGCTACCATAATGTTGTCGCGTGAGAGGGACAAATTGACTGAAATGATAGAGTCACAGGATAGGGTTTTCATAATTTCAAAGACATCAGCGATAGAAGATTTATCCGGACATCCTCATCTGTATGTCCAGTATGAGAAGGGTGGATACACCCTTGCAACTAACAGGCCTGTTAACAGGTGAGCCGTCATGAGCCGGTGGCTGACAAGGGGTTATGAAAACGTCATTCCCGCGTAAGCGGGAATCCAGACCTATGGCCTGGTTCTGGATTCCACTTCCGTGGGAATGATGTGTAGACAGGAGCATTTTAAGGTGAGAGTCTGTAATGAAGGCAGCGCCGGTACTGATGGCCTGCCTTATGTGGCAGATACCCGCCATTTCAGGGCGAAGGAGGCAGGTTGAAAATACAGGAAGGGAAAGTGGAACTGGTTAAGGATAAACCATATTTATCTGTTGTCATCCCTGTCTACAACGAGGCAGATAATATCCCGGGATTGAACTCGTCTATTATGGATGTCCTCTTTAAGACAGGACAGATATTTGAGATTATTTATGTGGATGATTGCAGCACAGATGAGACCTTTTCCATACTCAGGAAGATTTGTGCTCAATATGGATATGTGAGGGCCGTTAGATTAAGGAGGAACTTCGGACAGTCTGCCGCCATGTCAGCAGGGTTTGATTTTGCAAGGGGAGAGATAGTAGTTGCCATGGACGGTGATATGCAGAATGACCCGGCAGACATACCTGCATTGCTGACTAAGCTGAATGAAGGATATGACGTTGTTAATGGGTGGAGAAAGGACAGGAAAGACCGTCTGTTTTCAAGAAGGATCCCGTCTGTGATTGCAAACTGGATAATCGGGAGGACTACAGGAGTAAGATTGCACGACTATGGTTGTTCACTCAAGGCCTACCGTGCAGAGGTCATCAAGAACGTGCCGCTGTATGGCGGGTTGCACCGTTTTATACCTGCCCTTGCAAGCATCTATGGGGCAAGGATTACTGAGATGGCTGTAAACCACCACCCAAGGCTTCATGGAAAGAGCAAGTACACCATCTCCCGTGCATTCCGGGTTCTGATAGACCTCATTGCAGTTATTTTCCTCAAGTTCTTCCTTGAAAGGCCTCTCCATATATTCGGGTGGTCAGGCATCGTATTATTACTGAGCGGCACACTGATTGATGGTTACCTGGCTTTTCAAAAGATATTCCATGCTGCCAGTCTGTCCAACAGGCCATTGCTGCTGTTCGGAACCCTGCTTATCCTGGCAGGCCTTCAGTTATTCAGTATGGGGATACTTGCAGAGATACAGGTGAGGACATATTATGAATCGCAGGGTAAACCTATTTATAGTGTACGGGACAGGATTAATCTCGAATGAAAAAGGTCATAATTACTTTGCTGAAGGCGGGTGTCAGCATTGCCATCATTGTCTACCTCTTCAGGACTATAGACTTTGCCGAGGTCTGGCAGCTATTTAAAAATGTGCATGTTGAATATCTTATTTTTGCCCTCTGTCTTTATCTGGCAGGGCAGGTGTTATGTGTCTACCGCTGGAAACTGGTGGCATCCCTGATGGGATTTCATAACAGTTTCAGAGAGTTCTTTATTTACTATTTTATAGGTATGTTCTTCAACCTGTTTCTGCCGACAGCTATAGGAGGGGACGTCGGCAAATGTATTTATCTTGCCAGGGGAAACAAAAAGGTCCTTAGGGCAGCCGTATCTGTCCTTGCAGACAGGGGGGCTGGACTTATAGTGATGGTAGCAATTGCCGGCGTTTCACTTATGCTGATCAACGGGATTTCACTCCCATCATCCCTGCCTGCAGGCATATTAGTGGGGAATGTTGCTATGGTGGTAGGGCTTTTCACACCCCTGTTTGCAGGTAAATTGCTCTCAAGGCTTGGAGAGAAGGTCAATCTCCTTTTAACATACTGGAAACAACCGGCGCCGCTGATAAAAGCAATCGGGATATCTGTAATCTTCCATGCACTGATTATAATAATCCATATCCTGATAGGGATGTCTCTTGACATGTCTATCCCGTGGAAATTCTATCTTCTGGTAGTACCCCTGGTTGTTTTAGTGAGCATGATTCCTGTCAGTTTAAGCGGCATAGGTTTGAGGGAAGGGGCATATGTCTTTTTTCTCGCATTTGTAAATGTACCCAGGACAGAGGCTCTTACATTTGCATTTGGATGGTTTACGATATTGATAATCTCAAGCCTTGCCGGCGGCATTGTTTTTGCCATACATTCATTTGTCAGTAAAAAGTAGCACCGTCCTTTATAACGGGCATTACGCCCTGCTCCTTACCTGAAGAAGGAGCAGTAAAATTCCGACAGCCGCGTAGCATAAAGCAAACTCTCCTGCCGCCCCCGGTCCGAACCTGTTTGTGATGCCGGTTGGTGTAAGCGTATAGGCATGTATTATCCCGAAGTAGGATAGTATTGCGGCGCTGAATGCCCACAGTGATGCCTTCCAGTAGTATCTTTCTATGACATGTACTGACATTGCTGCAAGGATCATGGATGTGAATATGAACCCCTGGCTGAGTGAAATGGCGCCGGTAATCGGCAAAATTCCCTGAAAAGAGCCACTGGTAACAGTGTTGTAGAGATTGGTGCCTGCTGCCCGCAGGCCTGTGTCAACCATATTCAGTCCCCACGATGCAAAGGCCGGGAACAGTCCCATGGCGACTGCAAGGGCGTGCTGTTTAGGCGTTTCCTGAAAGGCCTGTGCTGCGATAACAATACCTATCCATAACAGGATGCCTATGCCTGCCTCAATAGGTATTATCCTGAGGACGGAATCCATTGTGCCTGTGAGGCATATTGCCACGATGAATATGCCGTTTAAAATCGAATATCCGGTGCGTGCGCCAAGGGCCTTCCACCCGGGATGCCCGATGTAGATGGTAGTTGGAAAGCAGCTCCCGAGGAATGAAGCAAGGATGCTGCCGAGGCCGTTGGCAAGGAGTGATGACGATGTGTCATATTTGTCACCGGCTGCCTCAGCGCTCTCGAGGTTCTGTAAAGAGCCGACTACATTAAACAGTCCCATAGGGATTATGACAGACATGTAGCGCCAGACATATTCACTTGTGATGAGGCTAAATATACTGTCAACCACAGGGATTGGAAGGTGGAGACTCACCTCTATACCCTTGCTCCAGTCTGGATCAAAGTAACCGCTGATCCCTGATAGTTTGAGGAGCCATGCAACTGCAGTTCCTGTAATGATGGCAAGCAGTCCCCCTGGTAGTCCTCCCGGCATCCTGACATGAGACATGTAATAGAAGAGTATGATGGCCATTGGGACAAAAGTCAGGGCTGGCTTTGCAAATATCTGGAATGTGAATTCCATCGAAATAAAGGTTACTGCAATACCGGCGAGTGTCGATAGCAGGGCGGCCCTTGGCGTAACCTTGCGTATCCAGCCTCCGACCAAAGCGCCTGCAGTCTCAATAATGCCGCTGAACAGACAGGCAACGAGTCCTATCTTCCAGGTAAAGACCGGGTCTTTGGTCTCGTTATATACGGGCGCCATTATAAAGAAGATGTAAGCGAAGAGGCTTACCGTGTTGATCCCGTAGGGGAGTGCGGTCACGTCATCCCTGCCTGTTCTCATAGCGAGTTTACGCGCCTGTATTGAGTAGAAGATGTTGCCGCTTATGATAGAAATGGCAGCCCCGGGCAGGATATATTTAAATATGATGTCTTCAGGAATTCCGGCTACCCTGTTTGTCAGGGTAACGATCAGCATCAACTGGATCAGATTGTCAATGGCAAGACCAAAGAAACCGTCGAGGTCTTTTCTGACAAACCACGGATATGATGGGTGCGAGGCCATGTTCAGGCGATAGTTATAGCACAGTTGTCATTTTTCTTCCAGACTGTCAATCCTGACATTGAAACCTGTGACGCAAATCTTCATGTCAAAACCAAATATAGAACTACTGATGCAGACAAGAGAGTTTCGTGCACTTACCCCAGGTCCGGCGAGGATTGCAGCCATTTTAAAATTTGTGTAGATGGGAAACCAGTTTAGAAGGCTGAAATTCTTCAGTATATCGTCGGACATTTGTGTCAATTCCGGAATTGTCCCATCTGCCCAATTTTGCTATAGTATATACAAATGCAACAGCACAAATATCAAAGAAGGCCTGAATGGCTTAAGACAAGGTTGCCGGTTGGTGACAATTACAACGATATAAAGAGACTGCTCAGGTCATCAGAACTCCATACGGTTTGTGAAGAGGCAAATTGCCCGAACATAGGTGAGTGTTTCAGTCAGAGGACTGCCACATTTCTCATCCTTGGGAGTGTCTGTACCCGTGGCTGCAGGTTTTGTAATGTAGATAGCGGGATGCCCCTGCCCCTTGATAGTGAGGAGCCTGAGAGGGTTGCAAGGGCGGCAAAAGAGATGGGGCTTAAGCATATAGTCGTGACCTCTGTTACGAGAGACGACGTTCCTGACGGCGGCGCGGCTATGTATGCAATGACAACATCAGCGATCAGAAGGCATAGCCCTGACAGCACAATCGAAGTCCTGATTCCGGACTTCAAGGGATCTGATGATGCATTATATACCGTCGTTAGGGAAAGGCCGGATGTAATAAACCATAATATTGAGACCGTCCCGCGGCTTTATACGACTGTCAGACCCGGTGCTGTCTATGAGCGGTCGTTAAGGCTCCTTAAGACCGTAAGCGGGAGCGGTTATAAGATCACTGTTAAGGCCGGTTTAATGGCAGGGCTGGGGGAGGAATTTCAGGAGATAGTTGAAGCTATGAGAAATATCAGGGATACCGGATGTGAAATACTGACGATAGGTCAGTACCTGAGTCCGACAAGAAACCACCTGCCTGTCCTGCGGTATTATCACCCTGATGAGTTTAAAGAGCTAAAGGCCATTGGCCTGGAACTGGGATTCAAATATGTAGAATCAGGGCCGCTGGTAAGGAGCTCGTATCATGCAGTTAAACAGATGCAGATGAAGGTCTCTCCGGAAGGGCAGAATGGGAGCTGAAGCTCCGGGTATAATGATAAATTGTTCTATTTGACAACAGGTATTGCAGCTGTTATTCTGATATTCAGTTTCAAATCATGCCAGATAAGAGGAGGTTCGATCAATGAACGGTTCCGGTGCCTCTGAAAGTGTTACCCTGATTGATATAGTCAGGGAGGCAATTCAAAAAGAGATAGATTCATACAACTACTATTATAATGCTGCATCAGTTGCTGTTAAGCCTGCTGCAAAGAGGATGTTCCTGAAACTCGCTGCCATGGAAGAGGGGCATGCCGCCGAGCTTGGGAAACACCTGTCAGATCTTGAAGCGCAGTTGCATATAGATAAAGCCATATCATCAAGCTTCTAATCTCCTTTCCCTTTTCACGGAGGGCATATGGATATAGAAAAAGCAGACCTGCTCAGATTATACCATTTCCTTAAACTGACCCGCCGCTTTGAAGACCGGATAACTGCGCTGTATCGTCAGGGCAGGATACTTGGCGGTGTATGGACCAGTAATGGGATGGAGGCCATATCCGTAGGTTATGCCTGTGCCCTGGACAAGGATGATGTCATTGCGCCATATTTCAGGGACATGGGGGCGTATATTGTCAGGGGAATTACCGTTAACAGGATTATGGCGCAATATTTTGGGAAAAAGACAGGTGTTACAGGCGGCAGGGAAGGCAACGTGCATGTAGGTGACATCAATCTTGGTGTCCTCGGCTACCCAAGCCATCTGGCGGATAATTATCCGGTTGCGGCCGGCGTTGCCCTTTCATTCAAGATCAGGGGAGAGCGGCGTGTTGCAGCAGCATGTACAGGCGACGGCGGCACGAGCAGGGGGGACTTTCATGAGGCAATGAACATGGCCTCAGTATGGAAGGTGCCTGTTGTATTTGTCTGCAACAACAATCAGTACGCCTATTCCACGCCCTTAAGCCTGCAGATGGCCATCAATAATGTTGCGGAAAGGGCCCTCGCCTATTCTATACCGGCTGAGACCGTTGATGGCAATGATGTGATTGAGGTCTTTTTGGCAATGAAACGTGCATGTGAGAGGGCCAGAGAAGGGAATGGACCATCGTTTATCGAATGCAGGACCATGCGAATGCATGGACACTCGGAGCATGATGCAGCTAAATACGTCCCGCGGGAGTTGCTTGAGGAATGGAAAAAGAAAGACCCGGTTATACGAATGGAAAATTATCTGTTGTCAAATAATGTGGCATCTCAGAAAGATTTGTCTGATATTGACGCAGGGATAATGAAGGAGATTGCAGAGGCTGAGGAGTTTGCTGAGAAGAGTCCTTTGCCGGAAGGAGAGGATGCCGTAAAAGGAGTTTACGCTACTCCTGTATGAAGGGGATTTCAAGGTGAACCGTCATGAGCCCTTCGACTGTTCGACAAGCTCACAGCTCACAGCTCAGGGCTCACAAAGGCAGATGAAAATCCCCCTTGGTCCCCCTTTACAAAGGGGGAAATCAGTTCCCCCCTTTAGTAAAGGGGGGAGAGGGGGGATTTGAATGGAGATTTTCAGATGAGTGAAATAACTTACTTACAGGCTATTCATGATGCACTTGATGAAGAGATGTCTGATAACAAAGATGTCTTTCTTATGGGTGAAGACATCGGATACTATGGCGGTGCATTCAGGGTTACAGAAGGATTATATGATAAATACGGGCGTTGGCGGGTTATAGACACCCCCCTGTCAGAGTCCGGATTTACAGGGGCTGCAATAGGGGCATCGCTTATGGGAATGAGGCCTGTTATTGAGATGCAGTTTGCTGATTTTATCTCCTGTGCCTTTGACCAGATTGTTACAGTAGCTGCAAAGAATTACTTCCGGTGGGGAGGGAAGACCCCGATTGTAGTCAGGTCACCGTTTGGCGGCAATGTGCATGGAGGCGCCTTTCATTCTCAATGCCCTGAAGGGTGGTTCCTGAATGTTCCCGGCCTTAAGATAGTAGCCCCGTCAAATCCATATGATGCCAAGGGGTTGCTTAAGTCTTCTATCCGTGATGATGACCCTGTCTTATATTTTGAACACAAATTCCTCTACAGGCGGATAAAGGGAGATGTCCCTGATGAAGACTACACAGTACCCATAGGTAAATCGAGGATAACAAGGGAAGGAAAAGATTTAACTGTTATTACCTATTCTGCAATGGTTCATGTTGCGTCAGAGGCTGCTGAGATACTTGAAGGGGAGGGGATAAGCACAGAGATAATAGACCTGCGGACACTGATGCCATTGGATAAGGATGGGATTCTTGCTTCTGTAAAAAAGACAAATAAAGTGATTATACTTTATGAGACACCCAGGACAGGCGGGATAGGGGGAGAAATAGCCGCACTGATCTCTGAAGACGTCTTTGACTATCTTGACGGACCAATTATAAGGATCGGGGCTAAGGATACGCCGGTCCCATACAGCCCGCCGATGGAAGAATGCTATTTGCCAAATGTTGATGATGTGGTTGTTGCAGCCAGAAAGTTAATAGCCTATTAAATCATGACTACCAAAGTAATAATGCCGCAGATGGGGGAGAGTGTTGCTGAGGGGACTATCCTCAAATGGCTGGTAAATGAAGGGGACAGGATAGAGAAGGACCAGTCCATAGTCGAGATAAGCACAGATAAGATTGATACTGAAATCCCTTCACCTGTGAGCGGGGTCCTGACAAAGATTCTTCATGCGGTTGATGAAACGGTGCCTGTTGGCAGCATTATTGCTGAAATCCGTGAGGAGGCCAGAGGGACTGCAGATGAAAAAACAGGTGAGGTTAAGACGCCTGCGATGGAGCCTCCGTCAACAGTTAAGTCAGAGGGAAAGGCCATTCAGGTTGAAGGTGAGAAACGGTATTCCCCCCTTGTGAAAAAGCTTGCACGGGAATACGGGATAGACCTGCAGAGTGTAAAGGGATCAGGAATAGGCGGGAGGGTGACAAAGGAGGATTTGGCCGTTTACACCGGGGGCAGGAAAGATAAGATGGTGCCTTTGGCAGCGGAAGGAAAAAGGTCTTTAGAGGACGAGAAGACGAGGGAAGTGATGGTTCCGCTTACACCTGCCAGACGAATAATAGCCGAACGAATGGTTCAGAGCATAAAGACTTCTCCTCATGTAACAACTACGTTTGAGGTGGATATGTCGGAAGTTGCAAAGTATCGTGAGACTAACAGGGAGGTTGTTCAGAAGGGGCAGGGTGTGCACCTGACATATCTGCCGTTTATTATCATGGCAGCAGCGTCAGCCCTCCGGGAAAATCCCCGGCTCAATTCATCATGGTCTGATAATGGCATAGTTATAAAGAAATATATAAATATCGGTATCGCAGTGTCTCTGGAAGATTCCCTTATTGTACCGGTAATCAGGAATGCTGATACAAAGAATCTTATCGGGCTTGCCAATGAGAGTCAGTCTCTGGCTCAGAAGGCAAGGGACAAGAAATTAAAGCCTGAGGACGTACAGGACAGCACATTTGCAATTACTAATTATGGCATCTCCGGGAGTCTGTTTGGCACGCCGATAATCATGCCCCCGCATGCGGGTATCCTTGGCATTGGGGCCATTGCTAAAAGGCCGGTCATAATTAATGATGCTATTGCAATAAGGCATATGGCATATATAAGCCTTTCATTTGACCACAGGATAATTGACGGCGCACAGGCTGATAAATTCCTGTCAGGGATAAAGGATTTTCTGGAGGGATGGGGAACTAAAAGTGAAAAGGTGCATGTTACTGAAGCCGGGTTTGGTGGAGTATGGTAGGGCGTGGTCTCTGCAAAAAAGGCTTTTTGATGAGCGTCTGAACAACAAAATGCCTGATGTACTGATAATAATTGAGCACCCTCCGACTTATACATTTGGCCGCCGCAGTATTATGAAACAGCGTGAATTCAGTGAGGATATCAGAGAAGCAGCGTCCTTCGATGTTGACAGGGGGGGAGGCGCTACATATCACGGTCCGGGACAACTTGTTGCATATCCTATCCTGGGCCTCAGATCATATACCCAGGATTATCACAATTATCTTAGGATGCTTGAGGAAGTGATAATTTTGACACTTGAGGACTTCGGTATCATGGCTGAGAGAGCCCGGAACTTTACAGGGGTATGGGTAGACGGAAAGAAGATAAGCTCAATTGGTGTCAGGATCATAAAGGGAATTACAATGCATGGGCTTTCACTAAACATCAATAATGACCTGACCCCTTTTAACAGGATTATACCATGTAATATTCATGGAGTTGAGATTACCTCAATGTCTGAAATTGCTGGTACTGAATTAAGTATGCTTGAGGTTGAAGAAAATTTCGTGGATAACTTTTCCAGTGTGTTTGAAGTTGAAATGGGTGAATTCATGATGTACAATATACCTCCTGAACATCAAATAGGAGGATTCTTCAATGCATTTGGTTTTTCTTGAAAAAGAGCTCAGTGACGGCAAGTTTGAGATAACAATCAGACAGGGGAGGGATGAGCTTAAGAGGTTAATCGGCAGGAAGTATACCTTCCCTGAGAAACTGGTCCTTACGAAGCAGCAGAGGGAGGAGAATAAGGATTGTATGAAAGACATCCTTACCGGCGCCTTCTGCCTGCAGGAGCACGAGGGTATTTCCTTTGTTGTAAAGAATGAGAAGGGTGATACGATAGAGGATTATTACAAGAGCATTTATGATGATATAGAGGGCGGCGTGAGGATGTAACCGCTAATGTTTATTCATTATTTCCCTGATAGCTGTCAGGACATCTTTAATATCATAAGGTTTACTTAAAAATAATATACCGGACTTTTCTATTTCAGATTTGTCTATAGGTTTGTCAATGTACCCGCTGTTAAGTATAGCTTTGAGGCCGGGATTAATCTTGAGAAGTTCTTTGATCAGATGAAGACCGTTATGGCCTGGCAGTATAAGGTCGCTCATAACTATGTTGAATCTTCCGTTTTCTTCCTGAAATATTTTAAGGGCCTCCGCTGAATTCTCCGCTTCAAACACCTCATATCCTTCTTTTTCAAGCGCCATCCGTGTTGATATACGGACGATACTGTCATCTTCGACCAGCAATATCCGCTCGCCGCGAATGCCCCTGCTCTCTTCTGAAAGTTTCTTCTCAGCGCACGGTTCACATGAATCGGCGACTGCCGGCAGGTAGACCTCAAAAATAGTCCCTGCCCCTTCCTCGCTCTTTACATTAATCCATCCCTTATGATCATTAATGATGGCATAGACAACAGAAAGACCAAGCCCGGAACTGAAGCCGCTCTTTTTCGTAGTAAAAAAGGGTTCGAAGATGTGGTCCATATTTTTCCGTGATATGCCGACACCTGTATCCTCAACAGAAAGTCTGACAAACTGTCCCTCACGTGAGTAGGGAATACCCTGTCTTTCTGCGTTATCTATAACAATGTTTCCGGTCCTTATTGTGATGGTTCCACCCCCTGGCATTGCATCCCGTGAGTTGACTATAAGATTCGTAATTACCTGCTCCAGCTTGCCGCTGTCGCCGGAGATACTCCAGAGACCGGAGCCGCATTCTGTCACAATGTTAATGTCTTCTCCAATTATATGGTTTAACATATCAAACAGGTCATTGATTATTTTGTTCAGGTCAGTATTGACGATCCTTGTAAAGTCCTTACGGCTGAAGGTCAGCAGCTGTCTAATGAGATTCATCGCACGGAACGAGGCCGTATTTATATGATCGAATATGTTGCAGGCATAAGGGGCTGATTCTCTTGTCCCTTTAATGCCGAGTGAGCTGAAATTACTGATGGCTGTCAGTATGTTGCCGAAATCGTGAGCTATGCCGCCTGCAAGTCGTCCTATAGCCTCCATTTTCTGTGAGTGCAGGAGTTGAGCCTGCAGCCTTTCCCTCGCTTCTTCCGCCTTTATCTGTTCAGTGATATCAGTGATTACTGCTATGAATCCTGTCACGTCTCCTGCTGAATTACGCTTATAGTTCCAATCAACCTTTACATCTATAATACTTCCGTCCTTGGTACGATTTTTTGTAATGTGCGGGGACGGAACAGGTTGTTCCTTTATCAAATGTTTCAGCAACTGACGCAGATTTATCCTTTCCTCTTCAGTGCGCAGGAATTCCCCGATGGGTTTTCCCTGCATTTCATCGCGCGTATAACCGAGTATCTTGCAGTGTGAGTCATTGCTGAATGTTACATTACCGTCATTATCATTTTCCTGAATTCCGTAGGGTATGGTCTCTACAAGCGTGCGGAACCTCTTCTCACTCTGTATTAATGCCGCTTCAGCGCGTCTTCTTTCTGATATGTCATGAAATATCTCAAATTTTGAGATGGTTCCGTCTGCATTCCTGATTGGCATGTCAAAGAGCTCATATGTCCTTTGTTTATCCTCGAATGTGAATTCCCATTTGACGGACTTTCCTTTAAAGACCTCTTTATTCTTACACCAGGGACAGACAGTGTTTCTGCCATAGAAAAAATCATAACACTTTTTACTGATGTCATTGCCAAACTCTCTCTTAATCACAGGGTTAATATATTCAATGTCATGCGTTTGATTGACTATATAGGCGCCGTCATCCATATTATCGAGAATATTTATCAGCCGGTCTTTTTCATTTTTCAACTCGGTTTCAGCCTTCTTCCGGTCGCTGATATCCCTGACCATAACGACCATATAGTCCATATCTGGTCTTTCAACATAACGTATGCTGACCTCAACAGGGAATATGGTCTTATCCCTGCGTTTATGATTTCCTTCCATAATCAAAGAACCGGTTTCCCTTACTTTTGTCACGTGATTAATCCATGATTTATGGTTGGGGATATTATCTTCAAAATCAGTTACATGCATGGAGAGGAGTTCTTCTCCGGTATAACCAAGATTCTTGCATGCCATGTCATTGACATACAATAACCGGCTGGTCTCTGGGGCTACTACAAAAATAGCATCATTTGACAGATTGATAAGCTCCATGCAAAAAAGTAATCTGTCTTCTATCGTCATTGATATGTCTGTGTTGTTGTCTTCCTTCATGATAGTATTCCTGACAGTTTTTCCCACTCCCTGGTTAGTTCCTCAATCTTCATCTTTGTGCGGTTGTGGGCTTCCATTGTTTCATAGAACCTGTTTTTGTCGTTGTATAACCCGGGATCAGAGAGGGCCAGTGTGAGTTCCTGCAGTTTATTCTCTGCCTCAGTAACTTCTGACTCTATTTGCGATAACCTTTCTTTGAGGTGGTGCATTTCTCTGTGCTGGCGGTTTCGCTCTTCCGCCTCAGCCCTTTTTTGTTCCTTAGTCTTACGGACCTTAAGAGGAGAGGTGCCGGTCATTGGTGCAGGTTCAGCTTCAGGGGTGCCGGTTTCTGTAACTGTTGACCCTCTCCCGGAAATCTGAGTCTTATAAAGGTAGTAGTCATAATCGCCGTCGTAAGACGTGATGCTGCCGTTACGGACTTCGATAATCCTGTTGGCGACTGCCCGTATGAAGTGCCTGTCGTGGGTGATGAAGCAGATGGTTCCCTTGAAACTCTTCAGCGCCTCTTCCAGTACATCCCTTGATGGGATATCGAGGTGATTGGTAGGCTCATCAAGCAGCAGCAGGTTTGCCGGACGGACGAGCATCTTTGCAAGGGCCAGCCGGCTTTTTTCACCTCCTGAAAGGACAGCGACCTTCTTATCCGCATCATCGCCTGAAAAGAGAAACCTTCCAAGGATCGCCCTTAGGAATGACTGCTCTTCCAGAGGCGCTGCCAGCAATATTTCCTGAAGGACAGTGTTGTTTGGATTTAATAAATCCAGCTGATGTTGAGCATAATAGGCCATGGTTACATTATGCCCGGGCCTCCTCTCGCCCTTATCAAACGGGATGGCATCAGCAAGCAGTTTGAGCAGGGTGGATTTTCCGGCCCCGTTTGCTCCGACCAGTGCGACATGTTGCCCCCTGCGAAGTTCTGCATTAAGTGCCTGGTAGACCTTGTTTCCATCATAGGACTTGTCAATATCAATCAGACGCATAACGGTCTCACCGCTGCGGGGAGGATCGGGAAAAGAGAAGCGAACCGTCCTCTTTTGCTGCTGTACCTCAACCTTATCCATCTTCTCAAGCATCTTTATACGACTCTGGACCTGGCGTGCCTTTGTGGCCTGAGCCCTGAAGCGGTCAATGAACTGCTGTGTTTCATCAATCTTTTTTTGCTGGTTCCTTGCCGTTGCATCTATCAGTTGCTGTGCTTCCTCTTTGGCCGTGATGAACTGGTCGTAATTTCCTGTATAAGAAATGAGTTGCTGCCTGTCAACCTCTACAACACGTGTGACAATCCTGTTCATGAAATCACGGTCGTGAGAGATGAGGAGTACTGTGCCAGGGTATGCGCAAAGAAAATCTTCCAGCCACTTTATAGATGGTATGTCAAGATGATTAGTAGGTTCATCAAGAAGCAGTATATCAGGTTCAGTAAGAAGGAGCCGCGAAAGCAGTACGCGCATACGACGGCCGCCTGATAACTCTTCTACAGGCCGTGAAAGATGTTTTTCCTGAAAACCGAGTCCAAATAATATCTCACGTGCCCGTGCCTCATAGGAGTATCCGCCAAGGTGTTCATATTTGGCCTGAAGCTCACCATACCTTTCAAGAAGATTTTCTGCCATTTCCGGTGAGGCTGTTGCAATCTCTTCCTCAAGAAGCCGGAGATGATGTTCAATGGAAGAGACTTCGGTGCCCCCCCCCAGCACTGTCTCAAGAACGGTCTTTCCATCATGGGATTCCAGTTCCTGGGCTAAGTACCCAATTACAGCCTTTTTATTGACGATGATGTCACCACTGTCAGGATACACATTTCCGGCTATCATCCCGAAGAGCGTAGTCTTTCCGACACCGTTAGGACCGACCAGGGCCACACGTTCTTCGAGTCCTATCTGTATAGAGGCTTCCCTGAACAGCACACGGCCGCCAAAAGACTTTGAAATAAGTTGCAGTGAAATCATTAAATCAGTATAAAGTTTCTATGGATATGATGTCAATCAATGGATAAAGATTGATGGATTATGAGTTATGCATAAGGAGTACGACGTTTGTGGCCGATACATTAATCCAGGTCAGATTCCTGTATCTCATCACAGGATATCCTGCAAACGTTATTGACGATATATCAGAATGGCATTTTTTAAACGCATAATCTGTATCCCCGCCATTTTAATACTATTCCTGATGCTTAGTATGACGGGAAGTCCGGTTTTGCAGGCGTCAGGGCAGACAGGTCCGCCTGACGTACAAGGAATGGTCTTTGTAAAGGGGGGTTGCTTTGATATGGGTGATATATTGAAAGATGGTGATCCGGATGAAAAGCCTGTTCACGAGGTATGTGTCAGTGACTTTTATATCGGCATGTATGAGGTAACCCAGAAACAGTGGTTTAAAATGATGAATACATATCCATCGTCATTGGTAAGATGTGAAGAGTGTCCTGTTGAGAATGTCACTTACCCGGATGTTCAGGAGTTTATTAAGAGACTTAACCGAACAAGTAGTGTAATGGAGTATCGTCTGCCGACAGAGGCTGAATGGGAGTATGCGGCAAGGGGTGGTGAGGGAAAATATAAGGGATCAGTATTAATAGGTGATAATGATCTGAACAATTATGCATGGTTTAAGACAAACTCAGACAACAGACCACACCCTGTCGGGCAGAAAGAGGCAAACAGCCTTGGGCTTTACGATATGTGCGGCAACGTACAGGAATGGGTCAGCGACTATTATGAGGCTGATTATTACGGAACCAGTCCCGTGAATAACCCAAAAGGCGCGTCAGTGAGTCAATACCGTGTTGTCCGCGGCGGCTCCTTTCTGAACAGCTCATGGGGAATCCGTACAACAGTACGGTACCATTTTACCAGGGACGAGCGGGGGCGTGAATTTGGATTCAGGCTTGCAGCAACACAGAAATGATTACTATTCCCAATGACCCCTGAAATGTGTGGGTAACGGCCAGCCATGTCCCTGTTGAGCAAGCAGACTGTGTGCGGCTTCCGGTCCCCAGGTACCGGCTGCGTAATTGGGGAAATTGTCAGGGGGGGTGGTTTTCCACACCTCAATCACAGGCATCAACAACTGCCACGCTGCTTCGACCTGATCGGCACGCATAAATAACGTGGCATCGTTTTTCATCACGTCCCAGAGCAATGTCTCATAAGCATCCGGCGACGGTACGTCAAAGTTTTCGTGATAATTGAACTGCATGTCCACTGTCTGTAACAACATCTTTGTCCCCGGGTATTTTGCCTGAAAGTATAACACAATGCCTTCTTCGGGCTGAATCGAGATAACAAGCCTGGACGGCTGCCAGTCCAGGGCGGCCTCGGTTGGAAACGATTGATGCGGCACAGCGTGGAATTGAATGGCGACTTCCGATGCCCTCCTGGAAAGACGTTTGCCTGTACGGAGATAAAACGGCACACCCTGCCAGCGCCAGTTGTCTACGAACAATTTTAGCGATACAAACGTCTCTGTTTGTGAATCAGGCGACACGCCATCTTCTTCCCGGTAACCACACACTTCTTTGCCGTTGATCCGGCCCCTGCCGTACTGCCCGCGTACCACGCTCTGCTGGACTGCGTCATGAGGAATCGGCCGAACCGCGTGGAGGACATCCACTTTCTTGTTGCGAATCTCGTCGGCATCGAAGGAGACCATCGGTTCCATCGCCACAAGACAGAGTAGTTGCATTAAATGATTCTGCACTATGTCGCGGAGCGCACCCGCCTGATCGTAATAGCCGCCGCGATGTTCGACACCCGCCTCTTCGGCGACTGTGATGGTCACATAGTCCACGTAATGCCGGTTCCAGATCGGTTCGAACATGGGATTGGCAAAGCGAAACGCCAGAATGTTTTGCACAGTTTCTTTGCCCAGATAGTGGTCTATCCGGAAGATTTGGGATTCATGGAAGCTGTCGTTGAGCGTGCGGTTCAGTTCCTGTGAGGATTTCATGTCATATCCGATCGGTTTCTCGACTACAAGCCGCGACCATTCCCGGTCCCGGGACAGCCCGGCTTTACAGAGATATCCCGGTATTTCGCCAAACAACGACGGCGGTGTGGCCATGTAGAAAATACGGTGTGCTTTGGCATTCCATTCTTTTTCCAGCTTTGCGCATTGATCGCTCAGGGCCGAATAGGTCTGAAGTTTTTTAAACTCACCCTGATGGTAGTGGATATGCCTCGAAAACCGGTCCCATTCATTGGCTTTCACATTGCCCCGGCGTGAGAACCGGTTGACTCCATCATGAAACCGCAGGCGTATTTTGTCCTCGTTCAAATCAACACGGTCCACGGCAATGATAGAAAAAAGAGGGGGCAGGCGGAGGTCCAAGGAGAGGTCATACAAAGCCGGTATCAGTTTCCGGTAGGCCAGATCGCCTGCTCCGCCAAAGATGACAAACACGGTGGGTTCGGGTTGTTCATGCGATTTCATAGATATCCATCCTTCTCCCATTCTGTGTGAAACGTGCCTTTGACGTCAATACGCTCATAAGTATGCGCCCCGAAAAAATCCCGCTGGGCCTGGATCAAATTCGCCGGAAGCCAGGCGCTGCGATAGCTGTCAAGGTAGGCCAGTGCCGTCATTAAACCGGGTATGGGCACACCCGATTCGGCCGCTGCGCAAACTACGCTGCGCAACCCCTTCTCGCTGGACATCACGCGGTCCGACAGGTTTTCATCGAGCAACAGATTCGGCAGATCGGGCTGGGTGCTATACGCCGGCCGGATCTCATCCAGCAATGCTGCCCGGATGATGCAGCCGCCCCGCCAGATACGGGCCACCGCTTCGAGATCAAGGTGATACCCGTACTTCTCTGATGCTACGGATAGCAGTGCCATTCCCTGTGCCCAGGTAATTATCATCCCTGCATAAACAGCCTGGTGCATTTGATCGAGGAACAATTCACGGTCTCCTTTGATGCCCTGTACCTTCCGCCTCAAAATTGAACCGGCCCTCTTGCGTTGGTTCTCAAGCACTGAAATGTCCCGCATGGCGACGGCCAGGTCAATGGTCGGGACCGGCACATGCAATTCCATCGCACTTTGCGAGGTCCACATGCCGGTGCCTTTCTGTTTTGCCACATCAACTATTTCATCAATCAGCCGCGCGCCGGTATTTTTATCCACCCTGCTGAAGATGTGGCCGGTAATTTCCAGCAGGTAGCTATTGAGTTTCCCTTTGTTCCAGGAGGTATATACATAGTGCAGTTCGTCGTCGTTCATCCCAAGGCCCCGCTTCATCAGGTCATAAGTTTCAGCGATAAGCTGCATCACAGCGTACTCGATGCCGTTGTGGACCATTTTGACAAAGTGCCCGGCCGAGCCGGGGCCAAGATAGGTCACGCATGGATCTCCGTTGACCCTGGCAGAGATGGCTTCGAAGACCTGGCTGACCCGCTCGTACGCTTCATGAGGCCCGCCGGGCATGATGCACGGACCGTGGCGCGCCCCATCCTCGCCGCCGGACACGCCTATGCCAAGGAATTGAATATCTCTCCCGGTCAGCTTGCCGGCCCGGAGGTTGGTATCCTTGAAGTAAGAGTTGCCGGCGTCAATGATGAGATCACCCTTCTGCAGGTACGGAAACAGATCATTGATGACCGAATCCACAGGAGCGCCGGCAGGCACGAACATCATCAACGTGCGTGGCCGGTGTAGTAGAGCAATGAACTCACGGATATTCGCTGCGCCGCAGATATCCCGTTCCTTCGATTCCTGGCGCAGGGCTTCGACCTTGAGCGGATCCTTGTCATAGCCCGCCACCTGGAATCCGTGGTCTGCCATGTTCAGCAACATATTGCGCCCCATCACGCCCAGGCCAATCAAGCCGATTTCATAGTTTTGAGTTTTCATGTCAGAGTTCCCCCTGGTGCGGTATTTCTACAAGAACATCCCTCTAATGAAAATATGCATTCAGAACATACTGTTGTATCATCCTGTGAGTATTAAAGAATGAACCATTGATTGCAATGGAGTGGCACATTATATTAATGAACATGTCCCGTTCATTATAGAACATAGGAATAATTGCCTGCTCTAATTTGTCATAGAGAGACAAGGCATCCTTTGAACGGTCATCAATACTGCCATCACCGCGTCCGTCTTCTCCAATGGCCCATCCTGTCACTCCTTCGATGTGTCCCTCAATCCACCATCCGTCCAGGATACTCAGGCTGGGAATCCCGTTAAGGGCAGCCTTCATCCCGCTAGTTCCCGATGCCTCAAGGGGTGGCTGCGGGGTATTAAGCCACAAGTCAACGCCTGAGGTCATCATCTGCCCGAGCTCGATATCATAATTCTGGAGATAGGCTATCCTGACACTTTTCTTGAGCGATTCTTTTGCCTGAAAGATATGCTTAATGATTTCCTTTCCCCCCTGGTCTGCCGGATGGGCCTTCCCTGCATAGATGACCTGAAGGAGACCGGCCTTTGACGAAATCCTTTTAAGCCTTTCGATATCCTGAAAGAGGAGGTCTCCGCGTTTGTATGTTGCGGCACGTCTGGCGAATCCGATTGTAAACACATCCACATCCATCCCGGCATTAGTCTCGTGGTTTACATACTGTATCAGCGTTCTTTTGGTCTGCATGTGCGCCTCCCACACCTCTGTCCTGGGAATGTTCAGGGCATATCTGAGGCTGAAATTGTCCTTCCTCCAGCCAGGGATATAATGATCGTAGAGATCCATGAACTCTTTTGATGTCCATGTGGCAGCGTGTACCCCGTTTGTGATCGCTTCTATCACATAACCGGCAAACATATGGCTTGAGACTTCACCATGCCTTTTGGCTACGCCATTGATATAGTGGCTGAGATTAAGGGCCAGAAAGGTCATGTTCAGGAGACCTGCATGGCAGAATATTTCCTTCATGTCATACACCGCCCGTCGTCCCAAAACGCGATTCACAAGATCCATCTGGAACTGGTCGAGTCCGGCAGGGACAGGGGTATGGGTGGTAAACACGCATTTTTTCCTTACGGCTTCGATATCATCCTGGAGAAATTCTTTCCTTCCTGCCTTTTTAGCCTCTTCATCCAGAAGCTCTAATGTGAGAAGTGCCGCATGCCCTTCGTTCATGTGAAATCGTTCAATGTGATCATGTCCGAGGGCCTGCAGCATCCTGACCCCGCCAATCCCAAGGACCACTTCCTGGCAAAGCCTGTAATGGCTGTCCCCCCCATAAAGAAAGTGGGTGATTGTTCTGTCCCACTCAGAATTCTCCGGAAGGTCTGTATCCAGGAAATAGACCGGTATCTTAAAACCCCCTATCCCTGTGACTTCATATTTCCAGGAACGAAGCCAGATGGTACGTCCCTCTATAGTAATAACAGCCCTCTGGGGCATTTCGATCAGAAAGTCCTCAACCGGCCAGTCCACAGGCTCCTCTATCTGCCAGCCACTGAGATCAAGCCTCTGGTAAAAATACCCCTTCCTGTAGAGCAGGGTGACCCCGGCCATCGGGACTTTCAGATCAGCCGCAGCCCGGATGGTATCACCCGCCAGCACCCCAAGGCCGCCAGCGTATGTCGGCATTTCACTCTCAAATCCAATTTCCATTGAGAAATAGGCGATTGTCAATTGACTGTTCATCGGTTTTTCTCCTGTGAGGCTATTCAGGTTAATGCTTAACCCTGCGAAATCATGATGAGTGATGCGAATAAGATTTGAAGATAAATTATGCTGCTTCAAGATTAGCAGAGTTGGGAAGGTAATTCAATTCCCTGACATCCAACAGTGGTTTATTAATCTCTCCAAACCGTTTTATTTTTCAGGCTGTTGTTGAGTAGCGCAATGGATAGCGCCTGCGCCATAGACAAACGGCACGGAGTAGACAGGGACTATTTCCCTGTCCGGGAAGACCTCCTGAATTATGGTCAGTGCCTTATCATCTGCCCTGCATCCAAAGACTGGGACAATGACGCAGCCATTTCCGATATAGAAATTTGCATAACTGAGAGGAAGGCGTTGTCCTGCAAATGGCCTTTTGGGATAGACAACTGGATCAGGCATGGGCAACTTTATGATTTCAATCTTTTCGCCCTGAGAGGTCCTGGCCTTTTTCAGGAGTTTGTAGTTGTGCTGCAAGACCTGATAATTACGTTTGTCTTTCGGATCAGTCTCAAAGGCACATAGGACTATGTTCTTTCCCACGAACCTTGCAATATCATCTACATGGCCGTCAGTGTCATCGCCTTCAATCCCATCCTTAAGCCAGATTATAGTATCGGCTCCAAGATACTGTCTCAGATATTCTTCAATCTCCCTTTTTTTCAGGTGAGGATTCCTGTTCTTATTTAACAGGCATTGCCCGGTGGTTAAGATGGTGCCGGCCCCGTTTGATTCGATTGCCCCGCCCTCCATCACAATATCGGGTTTGAATATCCTGACTCCGGAGAGTCTTGCAATCTGCATCCCGGCCTTATCGTCAGGTATCAATGCCTTATATTTTCCACCCCAGGCATTGAATCTCCATTTTACAGCGGCTATTTCACTGGTCTGCCTGTTTTTAACAAAGGTCGGCCCATAATCCCTCACCCAGACATCCATACTTTTTATTTTATGAAAGAAAATGTTTTTTATAGCTGCACCGGATGCCAGCAGCCTGTCTTTAACGTAATCCTCACGGTCTTCACTATTAATCAGGATAAATACCTTTTCTCCGGACTGAAGGGATATTATTGCTTTTATAAAGACCT
This sequence comes from Nitrospirota bacterium, assembly GCA_020851375.1. Classification (NCBI taxonomy): domain Bacteria; kingdom Pseudomonadati; phylum Nitrospirota; species Nitrospirota bacterium. Next base: position 25,183 of record JADZCV010000026.1, read on the forward strand.
CTTCCACAGCATCCAGAGATCTTCCGGGGAACGTTACCGGATCCTTTGGCCATGAAAGCCATGTGCCTTCATGCCGCTCCCATTCTGCAGGCATTGTAAATCCAAGTGAGGCTGGTATGTTGTTGCGTCTAATCATTTTCTGTTGCTCTCCATCAGTTTCTTGTAACTCTCCGGCCGTCTGTTGTAGAAGAAGCGCCATCCTTCCCGCACTTGTCTTGATAAGTGCAGGTCAATCTCAGCAATAATAATCTTCTCCTTATCCCCGCCTTCGGCGATGATTTTCCCAAACTGATCCGACACAAACGAGCCACCGAAGAAATTCATGTTTGCCTCTTTTCCGACTCTGTTCACTGCTGCCACAACCAAGCTGTTGGCCACTGCATGTCCCCTCTGGACGACAGTCCACGCCTCCTGCCAGTTGCCTTCGTCCTGAGTATTTCCTTCAGGGACGCCGATAGCTGTCGGGTAGAAGATCATGTCCGCACCCATAAGGGCATTGATCCTCGCTGCTTCAGGGAACCACTGGTCATAGCAGATCAAAACGCCGATGGTCCCGTATTTTGTCTGGAAAACCTGGAATCCGTCCCTGCTTTCTTCAAAGTAATCTTTTTCATAGAAGAATGGGTCATGCGGGATGTGCATCTTCCTGTATTTCCCAATCATCTCCCCGGTCTCATCAAAGACAACTGCGGTGTTGTAGAATCTGCCTTCCGCCTCCTCATAAATTGACCCGCCGATGAGGACAACATTATTTTCCCTTGCGGCCTTTGACAGGGCCTCCGTTGTCTTTCCCGGGATCGTTTCAGCAAGGCCGGAGGCGTCTCTCTTTTCTTCCCTCGGGAAATAGGGGGTCGTAAAAAGTTCCGGCAGACAGACAATCTGAGTGCCTCTTTCTGATGCCTCCTGAATCATCCTGACCGCCTTCCTGCAATTAATGTCAGGGTCAGAAGACATCGCCATCTGGATCAGGCCGAGTACAATATGATCTTTCATGTGAAGGATTATAAACTCAGGAACGGGCTTTTTCAATGGGATATTTAGTTAAGATTAATAAAAAGATGACACTATGGTGACTGTCCGGAATAATGGACTTATTCATGTCTGCTGACCCTGATCATCCTGTTAATACCTGATTAATACAATTCTGACAAAGAAAAGATGCAATAGAAATGACTGCAAAAAAAGATCATTGTCGTACTTTTGTTGTCTCCATGAAGGAAATGAAGGCGATGAAATAGTCAGAGAGAGTTGATATGACACTTTGGGGTCGGGTCGTGACGTATAAGGGGTAAGACAGACACAGACAACATGGCTGCTGATGCCAGGGCAACCATGAGGGAGATGCCTGTCCATGACAGGATCAGGTGTGTCGCATCATTTGAGTAGACGGGTAATATCATAAGGAACCGGTTCAGCCATATCCCGATGCAAATCAATAATGAAACAATCAGTAATGCAATGGCTGAGGTCCGTATCCTTTTTTGAATCAGGAGTATAAAAGGGATGATAAAGGTAATCATCAGCATCAATATGAATGTCCCGCCGTAGGTCCCGCTCATTTGTCTCAGCAAAGGTCCGGTCAGACGCGGTATATCTCCATACCAGATGACGATATACTGAGACCAGAGCATGTATGTCCAGAGGAGTGTAAATCCAAGGAGGAGTTTACCCATGTGGTCTGAACAGTTTATCCATCCTGCATGTATCTCATGATGTAATAAATGATGTGACCTGTAATTGCATTCTTCCGGTGGCTTGGAATGGCGTCCGGCCATGGATATTAAGTGAACGATAAAGATAAGCGCTGTACCGGCAAAGATCCCGCCGGTCCAGTAATAGGGAGGGAAGATAGTGCTTTCCCACTCAGGGATGATCGTCATGCCGAGGTCCCATGCCAAGATGGTATTGTGTATGACATATAAGAGAATTACTGCGAAGGTGAGTATGTTCAATCTCTTCTCCATATTGCCTTTTGTTGTAATATTATTTTCCTTTAAGGCACAGGCATAATAGTAGTAATAACTTACTCCGTAGAACATACCCATAGTTAAGATATTTCTCCAGAAGTTGGATGGCGGTACTGACACTTTGGAATAGATATGAAATATCCCTCCTGCATAAAGGATCACGAACATAATCAGACAGAGTGGTGCTGTTGACAGGGTGATCATCTCACCTGTCTTTGCAAAAGAGCAGTCCCATCGTGCCCGTACAACACGCATTATTGCGGAGAAGATAACGCCGGACTGCGTCATACTGCTGATAAAGAGGAAGTTTACTGAAAACAGGGCCCATAAGGTCTCCGGAGAGTCCCCTTTGAATGCAGCATAGGCAAAGGATATGATGCCGTTTAATGACAGAACAATCCATATCAGGGACAGTATGATATTTGTTTTAGGTTTGTGCCGTATCACGTTATTATTCAGATAATCTGCCCTTGATATAATTTATTATATGCCAGCGGTCTGCCGGCGGTATAGCGTCTCCATATCGCGGCATGACAGCGAGGCCACCATAACGGATGGTGAAGTAAATGTCACCATCCGGTTTCATCTGAACATAACTGCCGGATAAATCCGTCGGCGGAACAAACTTCTTTCCCACGATGCCGTCGCCTTTCCCTGTCTTGCCATGACAAACAATACAATAGATGTTGTACATGGCCTGTCCTCTTGCAATGGATGCGTCGTCTGGTTTCACAGGATTGATAATATTTGCTGCACCGCTCCTGTTTTTAATTTCTTTTTCCATGCCCTTGCTGTTTACCGTACCTGGCGGAACCGGCAGGGGAGCGGTCTCCTGCGGTTTGATTGATGGTTGATTGAACATGTCTTTTGACCATGGCAGGGCCTGGGATGAAACAGGTGCAATGATGATGAATATCAGTAAAAACAGCCGGATCAGGAAATCATTCATGGAATTTTAATAACCTCTTCTGCCCCGCTGGCTGTGAGGATTGATTCAATAGGCGTTAACATTTCTTCTTTAACTTTGACCACGATCCCAAACCTGTCCTCACCGATACGGTCATGGTATGGCCGCTTCCTGAATGCCGGAAGCTTCGTTAGAATAAGAAACCCTCCGAATGTTGCAACGATTCCTGCAAGTATTAATGTCTCAAAAGATATGATCAGGGTGGGTGGTCCGTTTAAAATAGGTCTGCCTGCGCGGGGCAGCGGATAGGAAACCGATGTCCATATTGTAAACAAAATACCTGCAATGACTCCGGCGACGCTGCCGAAAAATGTAAAAAACTTCAGGAGGTCCTTATTGCTGACCGTCATCCGGTCTGTTTCTCCGGTTAATGGTACAGGAGACAGAAGGGATACTTCTCTGACGCCATGTTCCCTGATTTTTGCAGCCGCAGAGAGGAGTTGATCCGGCCTGACATATACTCCCAACACCGTTTGATTCACTTATCTCTCCTTATCCGGTAACAGACCTCTTTCCTCTTTAACCTCTGTAATGGAGATGACAGGGAATATCTTCATGAATACCATGAACATAAGGATAAAAAGAAAAAAAGACCCTGCTGTAATCGCAATTTCCACCCACCCGGGATGATAGTCATGCCATGCATAGGGCAGAAACTTTCGCGGAAGGGCTGTGCCGAATATCAGAAACCTCTCAAGCCACATACCGGTCAGTATGAATATGGAAATGATACACTGACAGGTGGTGGATAACCTGATCTTTCTAATGAAGAGAGACAGCGGCAGGACCGTATTGGAAAAAATCATCAGGGCAGTCAGGGCTGAAAGGCGGGGATTGAACAGTTTGTACCGCAAATGTTCCAACTCAAATGTTGAATGAGATGTGAACCCCATGGTGATATCCAGAATGGTCTGGTAGCTCCACAAGAGGGAAAGTACAAGGAGCATGATGCCGATCCTGTCATAATGCGTCTCTGTGATATACTTTCCCAGATTTTGTACCCGACTGATGACGGAGATGAGAAGTACAACGCCTGCAAAACCGGAATAGAGCGCCCCGGTTACAAAGTATGGGGCAAATATCGTTTTATGAAATCCAGGCACGATGCCGAGGGCAAAGTCCCAGGACACGACGCTGTGGACAGATACCACAAGCGGCATTATAAGGACTGAGAAGAGCATATATGCCTTATCACGGATATACCACTCACGGTCAGTTCCCCTCCATCCAAGGGACAGGGTTTCATACACGCTCTTCCTCCATCCGCTTACCCGGTGTCTCATGGCCGCGATATCAGGGATTAATCCGAAGTAGAGGAATAACAGGCTGCTCAGAAAGTAAGTCCCTACAGCAAATACATCAAACGTCAGAGGTGATATGAAGTTGGTCCAGATGGTCCTCTGATTTGGATATGGCAGCACCCAGTAAAAATTCCATACCCGTCCCAGATGTACCATAATAAAGGTTACTGCTATTATCAGTGCAAATAATGTCATTGTCTCGGCGCTGCGCTGTATGCTCCTCCTCCATGGGGTATGCGCTATATAAAGCATGGCAGATATGAGTGTCCCGGCATGAGCGACACCGACCCAGAATACAAAGTTGACGAGATAGACACCCCAGTACGACGGGTTATTCAGGCCTGTAACGCCCTGTCCTGTCTTAATCTGATAAATCCACGGGAGAAAAAATAACAGGATGGTGAGGATCAACACGATGGCAAGGACGGCATAGTAGCGTGGGCCTGTACGTGTAATAACATTGACTACATCATCGTTTATTTCTTTAAATGTTGTATTGCCTGCCATTTGCCAGTCTCAGCCTATTTCATAACACGTTTCAAATAAATCACAGATGGGTCTGTATTAAGGTCTTCAAAAAGTCTGTATCGCCTCTCATTCTTTGCAAGTATAGAAACCATACTTCCATGATCATTAAGGTCGCCAAATGTCATTGCCCCTGTAGGGCAGGTCTGTACACATGCAGGCTGTATCTCTCCATCTTTTACAGCCCTTCCCTCATCCTTTGCATGGTCTTTGGCAGCGCGTATCCGCTGGATGCAGAAAGTGCATTTTTCCATAACACCCTTTTCCCTGACAGTGACATCCGGGTTTAGCTGTTGCTCAAGAGGTGCATCCCATTTGTAGCTGAACCAGTTGAAGTGGCGTACGTCATAGGGACAATACGTCGCACACGTATATGTGCCGATGCACCGGTTATATACCTGGACATTAAGACCGTCCTGATTGTGATACGTTGCATATGTGGGGCAGCCGGCCTCGCACCGGGCCCTTCCGCACTGCTGGCACAATATGGGTATGAACTTTACCTTTACATCCGGATACTCACCCTCCACATACCGTTCGATACGTATCCAGTTAAATGCGCGGTTTTTCGAACATTCATCTTCACCAACCACAGGGAGGTTGTTTTCTGCATGGCATGCGATGACACACGCCTCACAACCATCGCACTTATCAAGGTCAATAACGATGGTCCACTTGTAGTCATATTTTCCGTAGTAGCCTGGTTCACGGTAGACCCTGAATCGTGCAAAGAGTCTGTCGAGAAGTCTGCTCAATATTGTCTCCTTCCACTCAGGATTCCATTCCCTTCCGGCGGTATCGTCTGTACGATCTTTCTGTCGAACTCCTTTGTAATCCCTTCCATCTTTACAAGGGTACCTTTCAGATTGCCCTTTGTAATCCTGACCCGCGTTGAATTCAGGGGAATAGTGCCGGTCTCTTTTCTGAAAGTTCCCGGCAAAAGGTCAAGGGGATTGGCCCCCCGCCTGCTTGCATATCTCCCATAGGTCCTGTGCCCCTGGCCTATGGGTATGCTTATGGTATCAGGTCTGATACCAGGATAGAGATAGGCAGGGGCCTGCAACTTTCCATAGGGTGATTCCACAAGGACTATATCACCCTCTTTGATCCCCATTTTACCGGCTGTCTCCGGATTGATCTCAACCCATGTCCCCCATACTACAGATGTCATGGGGTCAGGCATCTCCTGAAGCCATGGCAGGTTTGCATGCCTTCCGTCGAGATAGCCTGAATGGGCATATAGGATCAGATAATATGGAAATTCCCTTTCATCCCCGTGGAACATAGAAGGGGAGGAGGATACGTGGTTCATTACATTGTCTGCTCTGAGATGTAGGGGTTTTGGTTTTCCCTGCCCCCACCATCCCCCCTCTGTCAATACCCTGTTCCAGAAGTCTTCAAAGGCAGGTTCTCTGAAACTTCTCTGCCCCTGTTTTTCATATATCCCTTTCCATGAGTACATCAGAAAATCCCTGAAATTATTCCATGGCATTCTATCCTGCAGTCCATTCCCCAACATCTTCGCGATAGAGAGGAAGATATCTCCGGCGTTATTGGTAGCATATAAAGGGGATACAGCCGGCTGCATGATCGTTGCGGTATGAAGGCCTGCTGCAGGTTCGGTAAAATCATCCCCCCAGTCTTCAAGGCAGGTATGTGTGGGGAGGATAAGGTCAGCATTTGCCGTTGTTTCATCCATAAAAGATGACATGCTTACAATGAATGGGATATGGTCAAGTGCCTCACGGACTTTAGTGTCAGCGGGTAGAGTAAAGGCCGGGTTTGTGTTATAGACGATCGCTGTATCTACATTCCCTGCCAGTGCATCCTGAATGAATGTATCTATATCCTTAACAGGTTGTAGCCTCTTGATGGGTGATTCAGTGTTTGGAATGATTCCGCCTGTTTTTTCTATGTTATCAGCCAGGTGATTAAGGATGTTAATGGCGACTATATGATTTACGCCATCCGTATAGGATGCTATATTTTCTCCTCCGATAGCAAGGCTGGGCCTTGTTACTGCAAATTCCTTTGCAAGTGTCCGGATCCTTTCGCTGCCTGTATTCGCCAGTCCGGATATTTTCTCAGGCTTAAATGGGCTTAATATGTTTTTCCACCCGTTGATGTCTCCACCTTTGTAGAGACCTGTTTCAAGGATTGTATAGGCCATCCCAAGGGCAAGGATACCTTCTGTCCCTGGTCTGACCGGGACCCACTCATCTGCGTTTGCTCCTGATATGGAGAGGCGGGGCTCGATCTGTATGACGCGGCCCCTTACAGGAGGCCTCCCCTGTCTCATCCTTCCGTAACCAAGGCTGTGATTGACAGGTGAAATCCAGGTGTTCAGGAAGTCAGCCCCAAAGGACAAGAGGAGGTTTGTATTCCCGATATCATAATAGGGTAGCGTATTCATCCCCATACTGATTTTATTGGCAAGTATAAGTTCCTTGTGCTGGAAGAGGTCGTACTGCATATAATTCGATGAGCCGAAATGGGTCATGAACATCTCAAACAGACGATTCATATGACCCCTGGAAGCAGAAGATAGAAGATATAGCCTTTCTGTTTTATTTGCCCTTTTCATCATAGCGAGTCTTTCAGAAAGCAGTGATAATGATCTTTCCCATGTGATTTCCTGAAATTCTTCATTCCCCCTCTTGCCTTTTCTGATTAGAGGTGTTTGTATCCTGTCGGGATTGTAGAGCGCCTGCAGCCCTGCCTGTCCCCTTACACAAAGGCGTCCCTGGTTAACAGGGTGATGTGGGTTTCCTTCTATCTTTTTTGCCCGGCCTTCCATTACCCTGACCATGATGCCGCAGCCTGAGTTACATTGGGTGCAGAGGCTTGAGTACCAGTCGGCAACACCGGGGATGATGTCTTCAGGAGGCACGACGTACGGGATGAGGTGTGCAGCAGGGTTTTTTGTTGACTCTCCCAGCATAAAACCAAGGCCTGTCCCGATTCCACCAAGGCCAACTATCTTTAGAAAATCGCGTCTCTTAAGCACTTCATTCCCCCTGAACGCTATTTATGACAGGTCCAGCAGTCCCTTCCGTTCTTTACATTATATGATGTATGGCAGCCTATACACCACCCCATCTTGAGAGAGGATACGCGCGTGACAACATCCATCTCAGGGATATTGCCGTGGCATAAATTACACTGTACCCCTCCCCTGATATGTCTCTTATGTGGAAAGGTGACGAAATCAGGCAGATTGTGTACCTTGATCCACGGTATCGGTTCCTGGCGCTCCCAGTAGCCGTTTAACTTCACGACCTCAGGTGCCTCCCTCTTGATGATTTTGTGGCATCCGATACATTTTTGAACACTGGGGACACCTGCGACTGCGGACCTTTCTGCATAAATATGACAATCGAGACATGGGATACCGTTATCACCGGCATGAATCCTGTGACTGAATGCTATTGGTTGAGCAGGGTGGTTATCTGAGAACCAGACCGTGTTTATCATGTAACCGGATATAAAAGTTGTGACAAAGATAAAGGCGAACAGAAGTAACTTCCACATAGCAGCGAGAAGAATGTTGTTATACCGCTATAAATCGAATAAGCAAAGAATGATATTCAGATACGGGATGACTTATTATTACTAATGATGTCTATGCAGTTCGAATTCAGCATATTACGTGAAGCAGTCAAAGTCAAGCTAATAACCTTCAGGCCGTCATTGGTTTCGAAGGCACGATTGATTATTTCAAGGATACGGTATTTAACTATCCTACCCTTAGTGATGCCTGCAAGGATGCGGCACTGAATGGCCTGAACAGGTTGTGATATCAGATCAGATTTGTTCCTTCCACACCTTCGGTCTCTTGTTAGCCTCTAATATCTTTTTTCTGAGCCGGATTGAGAGAGGGGTTACTTCCACAAGCTCGTCTTCTTTAATGAACTCTAATGCCTGCTCAAGGTTTAATATCTTGGGCGGTATGAGCTGGATGTTGTCGTCAGCGCTTGAGGCGCGCATGTTTGTCTGTTTCTTTTCCCTGACGGCGTTTACGTCAAGGTCATTGTCCCTTGAGTTCTCTCCGATGATCATCCCTTCATAAACATGTGTGTTTTCACTGATGAATATGGACCCCCTTGGCTGGAGGTGAAAGAGTGCATAGATGGTGGAGGTTCCCTGTCTGTCTGAAACGAGTGCCCCTGTTTGTCTGTTTGACATAGGACCATGCCACGCCTCGTATCCATCGAAGAGGTGATTTAATAGTCCTGTGCCTTTCGTGTCTGACAGGAACTGGGACCTGAAGCCTATCAGCCCCCTTGATGGTATCCTGTACTCAAGTCTTACTCTGCCGTGGCCGTTGTTCTGCATCTTCTGCATCTTGCCCTTTCTCATCCCTATCTGCTGTGTCACGACACCGGTAAACTCCTCCGGCACATCAATCACAAGTTGTTCCATAGGCTCCTGAAGGACTCCGTCTATCTCCTTTGTAATTGTCTCTGGCATGGATACAGAGAGCTCATATCCTTCACGTCTCATCATCTCGATCAGAATGGAAAGCTGCAATTCACCGCGCCCCATGACCCTGAAGGAGTCCGTGTTGTCAAACTCTACCCGGATCGCCACATTGTAGAGAAGTTCCTTCTCAAGCCTCTCCCTCAGATTCCTTGAGGTGACTAACTTGCCTTCCCGTCCTGAAAAGGGGGATGTGTTAACTGCAAAGACCATGGAGATGGTCGGTTCATCCACGATGATCCTCGGCAGGGGTGCTGGCTTCTCCGCATCCGTGATCGTATCGCCGATATTTATTCCCTCTATCCCGGCGAGCGCTACAATATCACCTGCCGACGCCTCTTTTGCATCCATCCGCTCAAGTCCCTGGAATGTATACATGGAGGTGATCTTTGTCTTGAGGGCGTTTCCTTTCACGTCTATTACTGCTACCTGGTTGCCGGTGTTTATTGTCCCTGAAAAGACCCTTCCTATGGCAAGCCTTCCCACATAATCATTATAGTCAATGTTCGTGACGAGTATCTGTAATACCCCGTTTGGATCGCCCTTAGGAGGTGGTATCGTCTTTAGGATAAGATCAAACAGCGGTTTAAGGTCTTTTGAATCATCATCAAGACTCATCTTTGCGATACCGGCCTTTGCAATGGTGTAGACTATGGGAAAATCAAGCTGATCTTCTGTTGCATCAAGATCAATAAAGAGATCATATACCTCGTTTAAGACCTCCTGAATCCTTGCATCGGACCTGTCAATCTTGTTTATCACAAGAAGCGGGAGGAGTTTCAGCTCAAGCGCCTTTTTGAGAACAAACCGTGTCTGAGGAAGAGGCCCCTCTGATGCATCAACAAGGAGAAGCACTCCGTCAACCATCTTGAGTGTCCTCTCAACTTCTCCCCCGAAATCAGCATGGCCGGGCGTGTCTACTATATTTATCTTGACGCCTTCATACTCAACAGCAGTATTCTTTGCCATGATGGTGATACCGCGTTCGCGCTCAAGGTCAATATTGTCCATGACCCTTTCCTGCACCCTTTCATTGGAACGAAAGATGCCTGCCTGTCTCAGCATCCCGTCAACAAGGGTTGTCTTGCCATGGTCAACGTGGGCTATGATTGCTATGTTTCTTATATTTTCCTGCATAATATCCTCCTGGTAAACTTTATATTATAACCAGATCCGGTTAAATAAAGCAAATTTCAGCAAAATGGGGTTGATGAACGACAATTTATAATAAAAAAATATCGAAATATATTTGAAATAAAACTTCCTTTTTGCTCAGGATAGGTTTATAGTAAATAATGAGTATAGTCATCCCTTGGATACATGCCATATTTACGGGGTTGATATGAAAAAGCTCCCTTCCTTAATTTCTGTTCTGATTAGTTTTATCATTGGTCTGGCTGCTATACAGACAAAGGCAGAACCACGAATCCCTGCCACTACCGTCCATTCAGAAGAACTGCCCAGGAGTAAAAACGATATATCCAAACTGGCGTCTAATCCAGGCGCATATTCAATGGTCTTTGTTGAGAACAAGGGACAGGTTGATTATTACGTCAAGTATTATACAAACAGAGACAATCAGACACTATGGTTTACAGAGGACGGTATTGTATTTGACCTCTTCCGTATTAACAAAGAAGAAAATCGGGAGCGGCTGGTCATTCGGCAAAAACTGATTGGGGCAAATAAAGACATTAAGGTGGATGTCAGGGCGCCTCAGCCTGGTATCTATAACTTCCTGACCGGCAATGACCCTGCCAAATGGCAGACACGGGTAAAGAGTTATGGTGAGATAGTTTATAAGGAGGTCTATCCAGGGATTGACCTGAAATTGTATGGAAAAGGCCACGCTCTTGAACAGGAGTTCGTTGTAAGGCCAGGAGGCCATCCTGAAGAAATCCGGGTGGCATATGAAGGGATCGAGGAGATTCAGGTGGCCGGAGACGGAGCCCTCCGCATACGGACCGCCTTTGGCGAGATGACAGAGAGCCCGCCCCATATCTATCAGGAAATTGAAGGAGAGCGGGTTGAGGTGACAGGTCGGTTTAAGCTTACGGGCAAATCCGCTTATACCTTTGAAGTCGGGCCTCATAATACGCAATATGCCCTTGTCATTGACCCAACCCTGGATTATTCCACCTACCTTGGAGGAACAGGCACTTATTCAGTCAGTGATCTTGCAGTGGGTATTGATGGAAGCGTAACGGTGACTGGAGTTACGAATGCCCTTGATTTTCCGGTGACCGGAGATGCCTTCCAGCCCTCCTATGCCGGCGGCAGTTTGGACGCCTTTGTAACAAGGCTCAGTCCGGACGGCTCTACGCTCATCTTTTCCACTTATCTGGGAGGGAGCTCTGTGGATGAAGGGCAAGGTGTTGCTGTGGATGGGGCCGGCAATGTGTATGTAACCGGACGGACTGATTCGTCGAACTTCCCCACAATGAACCCTATCCAGCTCGATCCCTCCAGTCTTCTGCGTGGAGATCCGACTGACACGGATGCCTATGTCACTAAACTGAATTCCGATGGAACGGACCTCGTCTATTCCACGTATCTTGGGGGACGCAGTGGCACTGAAATTGGATATGGGATTGCGGTTGATAGCGCCAATAATGCCTATGTAACAGGATATACCAGCTCAATCAACTTCCCGACGCGGAACCCGTATCAGGCGGCCAGGTCAGGCACACTTTACTGGGATGCCTTTGTCACAAAGATTAATGCCGGTGGAACGGACTTCGTTTATTCGACATATCTGGGCGGTAATGGTGATGATATCGCTTTCAGTATCGCCGTTGACCCGGAGGGTCATGCCTATGTAACCGGAAGGACAGTTTCCATTGCCGTTTCGCCGGACTTTCCTACTCAGGCTGCTTTTCAGCCGGCAAGGCTCAGTTTCAGGGATGCCTTTGTCACAAAATTAGATGTCAGTGGTTCGGCCCTTGTTTATTCTACGTTCTTAGGTGGTAACCTGGATGATATCACAAGCGATATTTCAGTTGATTCATCTGGCAATGCCTATGTGACAGGAAACACGGCATCTACAAACTTTCCCTCTGTGAACCCTGTTCAGCCGGGCAACCCGCCTGACACCGATGCCTTTGTCACTAAATTTAACGCTGCAGGGGCAGTGGCCTATTCTTCCTATTTAGGTGGGAGCAGCTATGACAGCGGCAGTGGTATTTTTGCGGATTCAGTTGGTAATGCCTATGTTACAGGTAGCACAAGTTCAACAAATTTTCCGACATCAAATGTAATTCCGGGCACAGGTCCGGACGCAGGCATCTCGGATGCCTTTATCACAAAGATCAACGCAGCCGGCACGGCCTTTGTATATTCATCTTATTTAGGAGGAACCAACAGCGAAACAGGTAAACGAATTGCCCTGGACTGCACCGGCAGGTCCGCTTATCTGACCGGGACAACCTATTCCAGTGATTTTCCTGTGACTCCAGGAGCCTATAACACGAGCTTTGATTCCACTTATGAAATCTTTGTATCCAGGATTACTGATGAGACCATATCCCTGAACGTGACAGACCTGTCTGTTACAAAGACAGACTCTCCTGACCCTGTTGAGGAAGGTCAGCCATTGACCTATACAGTTCATGTCTCAAATCTATGCGTTAATACTGCTACCGGTGTGACTCTCACAGATACGCTCTCTGCAGGGGTAACGTTCCTATCTGCAGACTCAGATCGGGGAAGTTGTCAGGAGGTAAATCATGTCGTCAGTTGCAACCTGGGGGTCATGTCCTCGCAGGATAACGCCACGATTACCATTGTCGTTGTACCTTTAGTGTCAGGCCTGATAGAGAATACCGTCACCATAACGGCTAATGAGCCGGAGGCCAACTATGATAACAATGTTGCAGTTGCAGAGACAACAGTCCCCTCTCCAAATTATACCCTGACAATAACAATGGAGGGGACAGGAGGCGGCACGGTCGCCAGTCTGGAACCGCCGGGAGGGATTATCTGCGGAAATGACTGCACAGAGACATACCCTGACGGCACTTCTGTAACATTGCAGGCAATTCCGGGTGACGGCGGTAATACGGGAATAGAATTTGAATTTGCAGGATGGGGAGGAGACCCGGATTGCTCTGACGGCGTAGTTACTATGAACAGCGACAAGACCTGCACGGCTATATTCAACATCACGACCTATAGCATTACCATTGCCAGGGCAGGCGGCGGTAATGGGACAGTTATGATTGATGCGCTTCATGACGCTGACTATATCTGTGGTCCGGATTGTTCAGTTATCTATAACTCCGGTACGGAGATTACCCTGGATGCACTGGCTGACCAGGACTCTGAATTTATTGCGTGGGGAGGGGATGCGGACTGCCTGGACGGATCTGTCATTGTGGATGCGGACATCACATGCACTGCAATATTTAACCTTCAAACGCATTTTCTTATCGTGGACAAGGTTGGCAATGGAAGCGGGACAGTGGTCAGCGCCAATGTCGCCGGGATTGATTGCGGACCAGATTGCTCGGAACTCTATCCGGCAGGGACGTCCATCACGCTTGAACCCACACCCGATCCCTGGAATGAGTTTTCAAACTGGGGAGGAGACCCGGACTGCGCGGATGGCACTGTTACCATAGGCAATGAAGACACGGTCTGCTTCGCAGTGTTTACCATTCAAACCTACACGCTGACACTGAACAAGTACGGCTCAGGGAGTGGGATTATCCAGACAAATGAGCCGGGAGGGATCAACTGCGGACTGAATTGTTCGTCAGCGGATAAGACATACAATGGCGGCGCTGAAGTAACTCTGATTGCCGGTACAAATCTTCCCTGGATATTTACTGGCTGGGACGGCGACCCGGACTGCGAAGACGGGGTCGCCCTGATGGACACGGACAAGACCTGCACAGCGACATTTATAGATATCGGGGATCTTCAATTCAACGCGTTTCTCATGTTAAAAAGTCAGTCAGAGAAGCCGGTTCAGATCCGTTTTGAGAGAGGCATCCCACGGTTTATAGATATGCGCGTGCCAATCCCTGCGGCGTTGCAGGATAATCCTGTGGCAGCGGCGCTTGATTTCTTTATCCGCTATAAAAATCTATTGACCGATACCACTCCGCGGGAACACCCACTGAAACAGTATTATCTAAGACGGATTGTGACAAATTCGTTGACAGCAACAGGCGGCGGAAATCCGGATCCTTCCGACAGAGGACAACACCTCTTTTTTGGACAGCACATTGATGGAATCCCGGTATATGCCGCTTCCCTCGCCCTTCATATGAAAAACGGGAAGATCACCGGCTATAACGGCAATTACCTGGCAGAGCTGCCAGAGCTACCCCCTGCGTCCATTACACTTCTTACCGCCAATGAGATTGCCCTTGCAAATGTGCCGGGGAGCGATCTGAAGGTGACGGGCGTCACAAGGCTGATATACTACAACCGCGGTCTTACTGCGATAGGCGGGGGACAACCAGACCCCTCCGATAAAACTCATCTCGCCTGGCGGGTAATGGTAAGAGGTCTGGGTAATTCAGATGGCATGGGCACTTCATGGATGTATATTATAGATGCTTATGATGGGGCGGTCCTCAAGGTATTGGATCTGTCTACGGAACATAACGCGCCTCCGAAAGACTTTGAAATCTATACGGCCAGGCGCAGCACCTCTGACTGGTGCTGGAACTGGCCTGATGACAGCAGCATTGATCAATGGTTCAGTGAAGAAGGTCCGACAGAGCGGTATCCCGGAGGTGACGCCGACGGCGACAATGCCTTTACATTCAGCCATCAGGTCTACGACTTCTTTCACGACACCTTCGGCCGCCACTCCTACGATAATGACGGGGAAGAAGTAGAGGACATGATCCATGTTGGCCGGGACTGGCGCAATGCGAGGCACGATCCTTTCTGCGACCATTTCATATTCGGAGACGGCTATACTACGCTTGACGTCATGGCCCATGAATTCACACATGGCATTGATGAGAATAAAGATGGAGATGGACTCCTTTATGAAAATCAGTCGGGTGCACTTGATGAGAGTTATGCAGACTTCTTCGGTGCGATGGCCGATGGCAACTGGAAGATTGGTGAGGATATCCGTGTGAGAGGAGAAGACGGGGATGCAGGCGGGGATGCGGGTGATGGTGAGCCGGAGAGCGGCAGCCAGTGCGGAAACAACGACGATGATGACGATGACGGAGAAATTGATGAAGGATGTCCCGAGACAGGGGCTCAATGTGGAAATCTTGAGGACGATGACGGGGATACATTTATTGATGAGGGTTGCCCTGGAAGCTGTCAGGACGGCATAGATAACGGTGGCGGTGGTGCATTGGACAGCGACGATACAAATTGCCTGTTGCGCGACATGTCTGATCCGGCACGAAAAGACGACCCTGACCATATGAATAACTATGTAGATACCAATGACGACAACGGCGGGGTGCATACGAACAGCAGCATCATGAACAAGGCGGCTTATCTGATTACCGAAGGGGGAACCCATTCCGGCATTGATGTCTCCGGCCTCGGGAGGGGAAAGACAAGGCCGCTCTATTATGATGTCCTGGTCTACCGCCTGCACGAAAATGCAGATTTTACGGATGCGAGGGAGCAGACTATTGCCCAGGCATGGGAATACGTAGATGAAAATCGGCAGTATGGTCTTGACTATCGCTATGGTTTCACTGCAGAAGATATCTGCAGTATCGTCAATGGTTTTGCCGCGGTCGGTATTGGTTCGGCTGACCGGGATTGCGATTTTACGCTGGATGATGTGGATGATCAGGATGACGACGGAGATGGAGTGCCTGATGCGGACGACAACTGCCACAACCACCCGAATCCAGGCCAGAGAAATATTGATGGAGACATGTTCGGCGATGCCTGTGATACAGACAGGGATGATGACGGATGGAATAACGATGTTGACAACTGCCCGGACCTGGCCAATCCGGACCAGTCAGATACTCATCTGGTGGGTGACGGCATCGGGGATGTGTGTGATGACCGGGAAAGTTGCAGCGATGGAACTTCAGGTGATGGAAAACCATGGGCAGAGGATAACTGTCCCAACTTTTGCAACCGGGACCAGTTGGATACTGACAACGACGATATTGGCGACGTTTGTGACAGTAATGATGATAATGATTCAAGATACGACTGGGATGATAACTGTCCTGCTGTTGCCAACAGTGATCAGACTGACGCTGACTCCGATGGCGTGGGGGATGCGTGCGACAACTGCCCTGACATTGCAAACAGCGATCAGTCGGATATTGACGGGGACAATGACGGCGATGCATGCGATGATGACGATGATGATGACGGCGTTCCGGATGCGGATGATGTCTGTCCAGTTGACTTTGATCCGGAGCAGTTTGTCTTCAACGGCCTCGGATTAAACTGCTATCCGGACCTGGAGAATATCCTGACAGGACCGGATGGTTTTCAGGGACTCATAGCCTTCAGTGACCCGGCTCTGGCTGTAAGAATCCCATTGTTTCCCTGCGTGGGAGATATCTGTCCTGACTGGCTCCCTGAGAATTATCAGACAGATGTCCACATAAAACTCTCTCACGAGATGCCTGTAAGAATTGTTGATGACCGCGGGTTTGTTGTCCGTAAGGGGGTTACCGGCACTTTGCCGGGGGATGCCAGCGGAACGCAATGGGTGGAGAAGTCTCTCAAGTTTCATCCGGCGGCGGATTCCTTCTTCAGACCTCCGGCCGGACTGGAGACAGCAGGACTGAGTCAGGTCAGCGGGGAAATCCCGTTTGCACTGACTTTGGGTCCTCCTTCATTCCAGGGGAAGCGTTATTTCCTTGAGATACTCCCTGCTGGCGTTGCCACACCAGGACAGACGTATCCCTTTGAAATCAGCGTACAGAGCAGGCTGATTAATCCGGCTGACCAGGACGATGACGGCTATATCGCAGAAGACGACTGTGATGATGAGAACCCGGCGATACACCCGGCCGCACCCGAGATATGCGATGGGGCGGATAACGACTGTGATGGAAGTATAGATGAAGATCTTTCCCTGGATGATGGAAATGCGTGCACTGAAGACCGGTGTGACCCAGGCATAGGTGTATATCATGTGCTGATTAATCCTGATGATGGTAATGCCTGTACAGAGGATCGTTGCATCCCCGAGCTGGGTGTTTTCCATGAGATCATTAATCCTGATGATAGGAACGTGTGTACTGATGACCGGTGTGATCCAGGCATAGGTATCTATCATTTGCTTATTGATCCTGATGATGGAAACGCGTGCACAGAGGATCGTTGCATTCCGGAACTTGGTGTGTTCCATGCACTCATTGATCCTGATGATGGTAATGCCTGCACAGAAGACAGGTGTGATCCCGGACTTGGAATTTTCCATGCGCTGATTGACCCGGATGATGGGAACGCCTGTACAGAAGATATATGTGATCCTGTCAACGGTGTTCAGCATATACCACTGAATCCTGTCGAGGTCTGCGATGGTCTGGACAATAATTGCGATGGACAGATTGATGAAGGGGTGACGGAAACCTGGTACCGGGATGCGGACAACGACGGATACTCCAACGGGTTCAGGACAGAAAGCTGTGATCAGCCTGAAGGATTCCGAAAGGTATGGGAGCTGACGGATGTCTCGGGTGATTGCGATGACACCAATGCGGCAATCAATCCATCCGAGGCAGAAGTCTGCGGAAACGGTGCAGATGACGACTGCGATGGTGTCACCGATCCATTGGACAGTGACTGTATTCATGTATTAACTCTCCCGGGACAAAATGTTGTGGTTACACCAGTAGACCCCTCTACCTGGACAACCCCTGTTACCATTCAATTCAGCGATGTGACAGGGAGCGGCATTACCGGGGTTACTACCAGCGGAACAGGGCAGGCGCCCCCTCCCGGATTCATGCCGGGTGCTCCGCCGCTCTACTATGAGATTTCAACAACTGCTGCTTATCAGAATGAGATTGAGATATGTATCAATTATAGCGGGATTAGTTTTGTCGCTGAATCTGCCATTAAAATGTTTCATTACGAAAATGGGAATTGGGCAGATGCGACCACATCACTCGATATTCTGAATAATATTATTTGCGGAAATGTATCATCTCTTTCACCCTTCGCGATCTTTGAACCAGACTGCCTGGATACAGACGGCGATGGTCATACAGACTGCGTTGACAATTGTCCGCGTATTGCTAATCCGGATCAGAGGGATACTGATAGTGATGGGAGAGGGGATGTCTGCGATCATACTCCCCTTGGAGTCTGTTTGGGCAGACCTGTGACACTCCGTGGGACAGATGGCAATGACATCCTCACAGGTACACCAGGTCCGGATGTGATAGATGGCCTTAATGGAGATGATTTGATTAATGGCCTTGGCGGTAGTGATGTTATCTGTGGAGGCAATGGTGCAGACATCCTTAATGGTAATGCCGGTATTGATTACCTGGACGGCGAAGATGGACCCGACACCCTGAACGGCGGAGATGGCAGCGACTGGTTGTCCGGCGGCGCTGGAGACGACAAGCTATACGGAAATAACGGATATGATATATTGTCAGGAAACGCCGGCGATGATTTACTGGATGGCGGCGCCAATCTTGATATTTGTATCGGGGGGGCTGATGTCTCTGCTGATAAGGGAAAAAATTGCGAAATTTCGATCGGCATACCCTAAGAGGGCGATTTTATTTATGGATTTTTGTGATCTGGAATGCAAATATGCAAGATTTCCTGAATCTGAATCAGTAGATGGTTCTGGGAGCTGCAGGACATTTGTTGCCCTTTATTGTAAGTTAAAAAAGAGATTAGTTTACAAGAATCAATCCTGCCGGGACAAGAAATATCCTGAAAAGAAGGTTTGACAATCCGTCGAAATATCTTTAATATTTAATAATTTAAGGAGGGTACAGGGACAATTATATGCGAGAATTTACAAGAATACAGAGACTGCCGCCGTATGTGTTCAGCATCGTCACTTCGATGAAAATTGATGCCCGCCGGAGGGGTGAAGACATTATAGACCTTGGTATGGGAAACCCTGACCTTGCAAGTCCGGAGCATGTAGTGAATAAACTGTGTGAGGCAGCGAGAAACCCAAAGAACCACAGGTATTCTGCATCCAAGGGTATCACCAAACTCAGGACTGCCATGGTTGACTGGTATAAACGCCGCTATAATGTTGATCTGGACCCTGAGAACGAGGTTGTTGTAACGATTGGCGCCAAAGAAGGAATATCTCACCTTGCCCTTGCCACAATAAATCCAGGTGATGTTGTAATGGCTCCAAGTCCTACATATCCGATTCATCCTTACAGCGTGATAATCGTAGGCGGTGAGGTCAAGAGCATTCCCCTGAGGGACGATTCGGACTTTTTTGAAGACATGTGCAGCGCATATAAACAGATGTGGCCGCGTCCTAAAATGCTTATCATCTCCTTTCCGCACAATCCTACCACTGCTGTAGTTGACCTGGGCTTCTTTAAACGTGTCGCAGACTTTGCAACAGAAAACGATATTATGGTTGTTCACGACATATCTTATGCAGACATAGTGTTTGACGGATATACCGCCCCAAGTTTCCTTCAGGTTCCAGGCGCTAAAGATATAGGGGTTGAATTCTTTTCAGTGTCAAAAAGCTATAACATGCCGGGGTGGCGTATAGGTTTTTGCGTTGGGAACAGGGAAATGGTCGGAGCCCTTACAAAGATTAAGAGTTATCTCGATTATGGTGTTTTTCAACCCATACAGATTGCCGGAATAATTGCTCTTAATGGCCCGCAGGATTGTGTGCAGGAGACGGTCAATACATACAGAAAGCGCCGGGATGCGCTTGTAGATGGTCTTGCAAGGGTTGGATGGGATATTAAGAAACCTTTGGGCACTATGTTTGTCTGGGCAAGGATACCTGAGCAATTCAGGCATCTTGGTTCTCTCGAATTTTCCAAGCTGCTATTAACGGATGCAAAGGTTGCTGTCTCCCCCGGCATTGGTTTTGGTGAGTACGGCGATGATTATGTAAGATTTGCCCTCGTTGAGAATGAGCGGCGTATAAAACAGGCTGTACAGGGGATTAAGAAGGTTTTGTGCAAATAATGAAGGATAAGATCGGCATAGGTCTCATAGGTCTCGGCACAGTCGGCTCCGGTGTGGCGGACATCCTGCACAGGAACGGGGAATTGATAAAACGCCGGTTGGGTGTGCCTGTTGAAATTGTGAAGATCCTTCGCAGGAACCCTGATAAACCATTACCGTCAGGTTTATCAGGACAAATGGTGACCTCAGATATAAAGGATATTGTGGATAATCCGTCGGTTGACATAGTAGTTGAGGTAATGGGAGGTCAGGAACCAGCCAGGAGTTATATATTAGCTGCTATAAAAAATGGTAAACATGTGGTAACGGCTAACAAGGCCCTTCTTGCCATGAGCGGAGAAGAGATATTTCATGCAGCCTCTTCCGTGAATATTGACCTCTACTTTGAAGGAAGTGTCTGCGGCGGCATCCCGATTATCAAGGCCATACGGGAAGGTTTGGCTGCCAACCGGATTGAGAAGATTTACGGGATAGTAAACGGTACCTCAAACTATATAATGACTAAAATGACGAATGATGGCCGGGAGTTTGGAGACGTCCTGCGGGAGGCGCAGACTCTCGGGTATGCAGAGGCTGATCCTGTGTTTGATGTGGATGGAATAGATGCTGCGCACAAGCTTGCTATCCTTGTGACTATTGCCTTTGGCACTCCTGTAAGTTTTAAGGAGATATATACGGAAGGAATCTCCGGCATATTACCTGTGGACATAAGCTACGCAAAGGAATTTAATTACAGGATCAAGCTCCTTGCAATCGCAAAGATGAAGGATGACAGCATAGAGGTCAGGGTGCATCCGACCCTGATTCCCTGGAATCATCTGATAGCAACGGTTGATGATGCATTCAACGCGGTTTATTTAACAGGAGATTCAGTTGGGCCTACGCTTTTCTACGGCAGGGGGGCAGGGGATTTACCTACAGGCAGCGCTGTAGTGGCTGACATAATAGATGTTTCGAGAAATATCCTGAACGGCGGGTGCGGGAAGATCCCTCCGGCCTCTTTTAAGGAAGGCATGAGGGCGCCTCTGAAGATATTAAACATATCTGAAATTACTTCAATGTACTACTTCAGGTTTACTGTGGTTGACAAACCCGGGGTATTGTCAACTATATCCGGGATACTTGGGGAGCATAATATCAGCATTGAATCTGTCATACAGAAGGGCCGGAAGGAAGGATGTAATGTCCCGCTGGTAATGATGACGCACATGGCGCGCGAGCGGGATGTGCGAAACGCCCTTGCGAAGATTGACCGGTTATCGTATGTGCCGGAGAAGACTGTCATGTTAAGGGTTGAAGAGGGCAACTAATGAGGAGACGTTAATGCATTGGAAAGGCATAATTGAACAGTACAGGGAATACCTGTCAGTTTCTGACAATACACCGGTTATTACACTTAATGAAGGTAATACGCCGCTAATTGCCTGCAAGAACCTTACAAAGGCTATCAATCCGGACATTTCCATATTCTTAAAGTTCGAAGGGGCCAACCCAACAGGATCATTCAAAGACCGGGGTATGACTATGGCCATATCAAAGGCCGTTGAAGACGGGGCACGTGCAGTCATCTGTGCATCTACAGGCAATACCTCTGCTTCAGCAGCGGCCTATGGCGCAAGGGCTGGTATAAAGGTTTTTGTCCTTATTCCTGAGGGCAAGATTGCCATGGGGAAGCTGGCACAGGCAATGATCCACCAGGCCTGCGTCATCCAGGTAGACGGTAACTTTGATGAGGCGCTCTCCATTGTCAAGGGGGTGGCAGAGGAATATCCTGTTACCATAGTAAATTCAATAAATCCCTACAGGCTGGAAGGGCAGAAGACAGCGGCCTTTGAGGTATGTGATCAGCTCGATGGTTATCCTGACTATCACTTTCTTCCGGTTGGGAATGCAGGGAATATCAGTGCATACTGGATGGGTTATAAGGAATTTAGCAAGATTGGTAAAATCAATGGTCTGCCGAGGATGATGGGTTTTCAGGCAGCTGGTTCTGCACCGATTGTCCTGGGACATGTAGTTGAACATCCAAAGACTATAGCAACAGCGATAAGGATCGGGAATCCTGCAAGCTGGAAGATGGCGGTAAATGCTGCATCTGAATCCAAAGGTGCGATTGACATGGTGACAGATGAGGAGATACTTGAGGCATACAACATGCTGGCATCTCTTGAAGGGGTTTTCTGTGAGGCAGCATCAGCGGCTTCAATAGCCGGTGTAATAAAGAAGAATAAGGCAGGTGTTTTTTCCGGAGGGGAAAGGGTTGTATGCACCCTTACCGGACATGGTCTCAAAGACACTGAGATGGCAATCAATAGGTCAGCGGCTCCCGTTACAGTTAAAGCGGATAAGGGAGAGGTGTTGAAGGTATTAGGCTATTAAAAGAGGATGAAAATCCCCCTTAGTCCCCCTTTACAAAGGGGGGAAGTATTTCCTCTCTGCATAAAAGGGGGAAATCAGCTCCCCCCTTTAGAAAAGGGGGGATAGGGGGGATTTGAACGGAGATCATAAGATGAAATACATAGTTCTCGTAGGTGATGGCATGGGTGACTATCCTGTGCCGGATATTGGCAACAGGACGCCGCTGCAGGCTGCGAACAAGCCCAATATGGACAGGCTTGCAAAAAATGGCGTGTTAGGACTGGTCAAACTTGCGCCGGATGGATTTTATCCAGGGAGTGACGTGACTCAATTAAGCCTTCTTGGATATGATCCGGCCATCTATTATACCGGCCGCTCACCACTTGAGGCTGCAAGCATAGGTGTATCGCTGGGAGAGGATGATGTGGCTTACAGATGCAATCTCGTAACGCTTACGCGAGATGGGCAATATATATCCACGAATGTTGCGGCTGATGCAGTTATGGATGACTACAGCGGCGGGCATGTTGGGACTGATGAAGCCAGAGAGCTCATCTTAAGCCTGGACAAGGAGCTTGGCAGTGAGGTCCTCCGTTTTTACCCAGGTATAAGTTACCGTCACCTTATGGTGTGGAAGGGTGGAGAGACAGATGTAAGGTGTACGCCGCCGCATGATTTTACAGGAAAGCCCCTTTCAGGCCGCCTTCCTGCAGGTCAGGGGGTGGAAGTGCTGACTGACATTATGGAAAGGGCGCTCCACATCCTGTCATCGCACCCAACAAACAAGAAAAGGCTTGACAGGGGCGATAAGCCGGCTAATGGTATATGGCTTTGGGGTCAGGGCAAGGCGCCGAAATTAAAGACATTCCACGAAAAATACGGCCTTAGCGGTTCAATGATAGCGGCTGTTGATCTTATGAGGGGAATAGGGAAGTATGCCGGTTTTGACATCATTGATGTACCAGGGGCTACAGGCTATATAGATACTAATTACAGGGGTAAGGCAGAATATGCATTGAAGGAACTTGAGTCTAAGGATGTTGTATATATTCATGTGGAGGCTCCTGATGAGGCCGGACACAACGGTGATATATCCGGCAAGGTTAAGGCTATCGAGGAGTTGGATAATAAGGTCATTGGCACAGTCCTGAATGGCATGAAGGATAAAGGGCCTTTCAGGTTCCTGATACTTTGCGATCACTGGACGCCGGTCAGCACCAGGACGCATACACCTGAGCCTGTCCCGTTTATCCTCTATGACAACGGTGAGGGCAGCAAGTCAGGCCGGTGTTATGATGAAGCAAATGCAGAGGCCAGCGGTCTGTTTGTAGAGGATGGGACTAAACTGATTGATATGCTGGTAAGAGTGTCACCTTCAACAGGATAACAATATGCTGATAGTCCAGAAATATGGCGGTACATCTGTAGGCAATGTCGAACGTATAAAGAACGTTGCAGCCAGAGTGGCAAAGACCCATGCGGAAGGTCACGATGTCGTGGTGGTTGTGTCTGCGATGAGCGGGGAGACAGACAGGCTTGTTTTACTTGCACATGAGATTACAAATTCACCTGTGGAAAGGGAGATGGACCTGCTGCTTTCATCCGGGGAGCGTGTAACAATCGCACTGCTTGCAATAACATTAAACAGCATGGGTCATGCAGCCAGGGCATTTACAGGAAGGCAGGTCGGTATTATTACGGACAGTACTCATACCAGGGCGAGGATTGAGCATGTCGGAGCTGAAAGGGTCCGTGAGGCGCTTAATAGTGGTATAATACCTGTAGTGGCCGGTTTTCAGGGGATAAGCGGGAATTCAGATGTAACCACGCTTGGCCGGGGAGGGTCTGATCTTACTGCTGTGGCCATTGCAGCGGCGCTAAAGGCAGACCTTTGTGACATTTATACCGATGTTGATGGCGTTTATACGGCTGATCCTAATGTTGTCATGGAAGCAAGGCGGCTTGACAAGATCTCATATGAAGAGATGCTGGAGCTTGCGAGCCTTGGCGCAAAGGTGTTGCAAAACAGGTCTGTGGAATATGCGGCTAAATACGGGGTTAAGGTGCGCGTCTTGTCTTCATTTAAGGATGGCAATGGCACACTGCTGGCAGAGGAGGATGAAGATATGGAGAAGGTCGTTGTCTCCGGTGTTACATGTGACAGGAATCAGGTCAAGGTTACAATTGTTGGAGTACCTGACAAGCCAGGTATTGCGGGAAAGATATTCGGGACTGTCTCTGATGCCAGCATTGTGGTAGATATGATAATCCAGAATGTAAGTCAGGAGTCGCTGACAGATATATCCTTTACTGTTCCCCGTGCAGACATAACAAAGACTAAAGAGATTATGACCGGCATTGTAAAGGATATCGGAGCCAAAGAACTTGCTGTCAAAGAAGACATTGCAAAGGTCTCTATTGTGGGAGTGGGCATGAGATCACATTCCGGTGTTGCAGCCAAAATGTTCAGTACGCTGGCTGCAGAAGGTATAAATATTATGATGATCAGTACGTCTGAGATTAAGATTTCCTGTGTTATTGATTCAAAATATGCAGAGCTTGCTGTAAGGTCCTTACACAGGGAGTTTGAGCTGGAGAAAAAGATTCACACTATGTGAGGATATTTTAAAGTGAGAGATGTTGAAATATATGATACAACTCTGCGTGATGGCGCTCAGGCTGAAGATGTTTCGTTCACCCTTGAAGATAAAATAAGGATCACTGAGCAGCTCGACAGCCTTGGGATACATTTCATTGAAGGGGGGTTTCCCGGGGCAAATCCCAAGGATACAAGGTTTTTTCAGGAGGTAAAGTCACTCAGACTGAAGAAGTCCAGGATTGTTGCCTTCGGAAGCACTCGCAAGGTTTCGAACAAAGCAAAGGGCGATCCAAATATCGAGGCGCTTCTTGATGCAGACACAAGCCATGTTACCATAGTCGGCAAGAGCTGGGATTTTCACGCTACCGAGGCCCTTGGTGTTACATTAAAGCAGAACCTCGATATGATTGCAGACTCCGTATCATACCTGAAGTCAAAGGGTAAAACGGTCTTTTTCGATGCAGAGCACTATTTTGATGGTTTCAAATCAAATCCTGAATATGCGATACAAACACTCAGGACATCTCTGCAGGCCGGCGCCGATTGCCTTGTATTGTGTGATACTAATGGCGGCACACTGCCCGGCGACATAGGCAGGATAATAAAGAAGACCCGCAGTGAATGCAAGGCTGCTATGGGCATTCATTGCCACAATGATTCTGACCTTGCAGTGGCCAATTCAATTATCGCAGCAGAAGCAGGCATAAGACAAATACAGGGGACCATCAACGGACTTGGAGAGCGATGCGGAAATGCAAACCTGTGCTCTATAATACCCAACCTGAGGCTGAAACTCGGTATAGATTGCCTGTCTTTGGAACAGTTAAAACATCTGCGCCGCGTATCACATTTTGTCAGCGAAATAGCGAATATTACACCGGACAGGCATCAGCCCTATGTTGGAGATAGTGCATTTACGCATAAGGGCGGTCTGCACGTTCACGCAGTCAGGAAGAAGGCGATGACATACGAACATGTAAATCCTGATGCTGTAGGCAATGTCAGAAGGACTCTTGTATCTGATTATTCAGGCATCAGCACAATCGTACAAAAGGCCGGTGATTATGGCATAGCAATAAAACAGGATGACCGTCCAAAGCTAAATGAGGTCTTAAAGGTCTTGAAAGAGATGGAAGAGCAGGGATATCAGTTTGAGGGTGCAGAGGGATCGTTTGAATTACTGATGAAGAAGGCGCTCAATCTGCACACGAGATTTTACAATCTGATAGGTTTCAGGATTATTGTTGAGAAAAGGCGTGAGGATGAAGCGCCGATTTCCGAAGCGACAATTATGCTGAATGTTGACGGTGAGACGGAACATACGGCGGCAGTGGGAAATGGTCCGGTCAATGCACTTGACAATGCACTCAGAAAGGCGCTTGAAAAATTTTACCCATCCCTTCGGGATGTTTCCCTGTTGGATTATAAGGTGAGGGTGCTGACAGGAATGAAGGGGACTGCGTCGAGGGTCCGCGTTCTTATCGAGTCAGGTGATAAAGATAAAAAATGGGGAACAGTAGGAGTATCAGAGAATATCATAGAGGCAAGCTGGCAGGCCCTGGCTGACAGTATAGAGTTCAAACTGCTCAAGGATAGTGAGAGGTCATAGATGGACAACAGCATGATTGAAGAAGGTATTGTTGTATCGGTCTCAGATGGCATGGCAAAGGTGCGTGCTGTCCGCGGGAGTTCCTGCGGGGGATGTGCGTCCCGGTCCATGTGTCATTCCTCTGAGACCACTGATGTCATCATAGAAGCAAAAAATGAGGCAGGCGCCCATGTTGGTGAAAGAGTCGAAGTTGCAGTCGGGCCAAAGACCTTCTTAAAGGCGTCCTTTATAACTTATATGCTTCCCCTGATTACTTTTTTCATAGGCGCCATTGCCGGTAAATATATCGGCGGTAGTGATGTCTGGGCAGCGCTCGCAGGTATGTTTACGATGCTGTTATGTTTTATTGGTGTATGGCAATACAATAAGACACTGCAGCGGGGGAGCAAGTACCACCCTGTAATAAAGACGGTCTTATCTTCTTGACAGTGAGAACTG
Organism: Nitrospirota bacterium; assembly: GCA_020851375.1. Classification (NCBI taxonomy): domain Bacteria; kingdom Pseudomonadati; phylum Nitrospirota; species Nitrospirota bacterium. Next base: position 52,535 of record JADZCV010000026.1, read on the forward strand.
TTTATAATAATATTTTCAAGACGTTAAGGGAGGGTCTGATGTGAAAAAAGTTGACATAGCCAATGAACTTTATGAGAAGATCGGGATTTCAAAAAAAGAGGCGTTGAATATCGTAGAACTTGTATTAAATACCCTCAAGGAAGGTCTTAAAAACGGTGAGACAGTAAAAATTGCAGGCTTTGGAAATTTTGTTGTCAGGAGCAAGAGAGAGCGCAAGGGGCGAAACCCAAAAACCGGCGAGGAGATTGGTATAAAGCCGAGAAGGGTAGTTACATTCCGGCCCAGTCACATCTTCAAACAATATATCAGTGAGGCAGGGGACAAAAGAGCTGATAAGTGAAATTGTTTTACAAAATAAGTGAGGCCAGCAGGATAACCGGCCTTGAGGCATATGTTTTACGTTTTTGGGAGACAGAATTCCCTGAGATTGCCCCGAGAAAAAGCAAGGGTGGGCAGAGGGTTTACGAACAGAAAGATATTGAAAGGATTCTTAGAATAAAGAAGATGCTTTATGAGGAAGGTCTTACGATTGCAGGCGCAAGAAAGAGGCTTGAGGAACTAAAAGGTAAAGCTGTACCTGCCGCCCCCCCTGTAAATGTAATTGACAGGGCAATAGATGAGTTGGAGGGGGTGCTTAATATACTCAAATAAAGAAATCGGGGCGTGGCGTAGCCTGGTAGCGCACTCCCTTGGGGTGGGAGTGGTCGGCCGTTCAAATCGGCTCGCCCCGACCATATCATGCTTATCTTAGTCTCCAATGATGATGGTGTTCAATCACCCGGTATTCGTATTTTAGCCGATGCACTCAGATGTATGGGGGATGTCTACATTATTGCACCTGACAGGGAGCGGTCTGCAGCAGGTCATGCACTGACACTCCACAAACCGTTGAGGCTCGATAATCTTGGCAATAATATATATGCCGTTAATGGCACCCCAACGGATTGTATAAACCTTGGTGTAAATGGCATTCTTCACAGAAAACCGGATCTGGTGGTCTCAGGTATCAACAGGGGAGGAAACCTCGGTGATGATGTTACTTACTCAGGCACTGTTTCAGCTGCATTTGAGGGAACGCTTCTTGGAATTCCCTCTTTTGCAGTCTCGCAGGTAGCTGACAGCGACTACAAATTTGAGACCGCTGCAGGATTTGCCCTTCAACTGGCACAGATGATCAAGGAACGGTCGCTCCCACCGGGAGTCCTCCTGAACGTGAATGTTCCAAATGTTGATGCAGGCAGCATCAGGGGTATCAAGATCACCCGTCAGGGTAAGAGGATATATGATGAAAATGCTATTGTCGAGAAGGTTGACCCGCGCGGCAGGAAATATTACTGGATCGGGGGGAGCAGACTATCCTGGGAGGATACAGATGACAGTGATTTCTCGGCAATTGAGCAGAATATGATTTCTATTACTCCATTGCGGCTCGATCTGACTGAGTATAATGCCATAAAGGAACTCCGCCACTGGGAATCTGTACTTGATGAAAGAATGAAGGAAAAGGCATAGAATCAGGGATGAAATGTCATGAGCCGGGAGCGGGAATCCAGACCGATGGCTTGATTCTGGATTCCCGCTCCCGGCTTAAATCCTGCGGGGACATGTTCCGTGGGAATGACGGGTACCTGGGGGCATTTTCAAGTGAACCTATATTACAATGACTGATTTTGAAGAACAGCGCAACGCCATGGTGGATGAGCAGATTATACCGCGGGGCATAAAGGACGGACGCGTATTATCTGCCATGAGGAGAGTCCCGCGGCACATCTTCGCAGGGAAAGAGCTTGAATGGAGGGCATACGGGGATAATGCCCTTCCGATTGGCGAAGGCCAGACGATATCGCAGCCCTATATGGTTGCGGTTATGACTGAGGCCCTGGAGTTAAAGGGGGATGAGAAGGTGCTGGAGATAGGGACAGGCTCAGGTTACCAGGCTGCTGTGCTTGCTCAACTGGCCCGGTCTGTTTATACAATGGAAAGGATTGTGTCTCTTTCAGTACGGGCTGAGACACTAATGAATGATCTCGGGTATTTCAATGTCATTTTCAGGGTATCGAACGGCACATTAGGCTGGAAAGAGGAGGCGCCGTTTGATGGCATCATAGTAACAGCCGGCGCTCCGGAGATCCCGGAAACCCTCATTGAACAACTTTCAGACGGGGGCCGGCTCGTCATTCCTGTAGGAGACCGGTATTCACAGATGTTAACAAAGGTAGTTAAGACGGCTAAAGGTATAGTTACCTCACATCTACTTTCATGTGTGTTTGTGCCGCTGATAGGTGATTACGGGTGGGATTTATAGTGAAGTCCAAATCCGTTAATTTACGGAATTAAGTATGGATGTCCCCGAAATTTTGAGTGTCCCGAAAATGTCATTCCCGCGTAAGCGGGAATCCAGACCGAGGCCTGATTCTGGATTCCCACTCCCTGCTTAAATCCTGCGGGGACAGGTTCCGTGGGAATGACGGGTACTTAGGGGTGTTTTCGAGTGAACCGTCATGAGCATCAGGCTCACCAAGGTTAATGAAAACGTTATTCCCGCGTAAGCGGGAATCCAGACCGAGGCCTGGTTCTGGATTCCCACTCCCCGCTTAAATCCTGCGGGGACAGGTTCCGTGGGAATGACACGTAGATAGGGGCGTTTTCAGGTGAGGATATATAACACATTAACAGGCAAGAAAGAGATATTTGAGCCATTAGTCCCAGGCCACGTTGGCATGTATGTCTGTGGTGTGACTGTCTATGACGTCTGCCACATCGGGCATGCGCGGAGCGCCCTCGTCTTTGACGTCATAAGGAGGTATCTCGAATATAAGGGATTCAGGGTCTCATTCGTAAAAAACTTTACAGACATAGATGATAAGATCATCGCAAGGGCCCATAGGGATGGGCTTGACTGGAGACTTGTTGCAGAGAAATATATTAATGAATATTACAGGGACATGGAGTTGCTTGGTGTCAGGAAGGCGGATATAGAACCAAAGGCAACTGAACATATTAATGAGATGCAGAAGATGATTGGGTCGTTAATGGAAAGTGGATATGCCTACACAGTTGACGGCGACGTATATTACAGGGTAAACAGATTCAACGATTACGGAAAGCTCTCAGGACGTGATACAGAGGAGATGCTGGCCGGCGCCCGCGTTGAGGTGGATGAAAGGAAAGAAGACCCGCTTGATTTTGCACTCTGGAAGTCTTCTAAGGAAGGTGAGCCTGTATGGAACAGCCCCTGGGGGGGAGGGAGGCCGGGGTGGCATATTGAATGCTCTGCCATGTCAATGAAATACCTTGGACAGACATTCGATATCCATGGCGGCGGCAAGGATCTGATATTCCCGCATCACGAGAATGAGATCGCACAAAGCGAGGCAACCACAGGAAAGCCATTCGCCAGATACTGGATCCATAACGGCTTTGTCAATGTAAATCAGGAGAAGATGTCAAAGTCTCTGGGGAATTTCTTTACCATCAGAGAGGTGTTTGACAAATATCCGTATCCAAAAGAGATCACTGCTGAGGTGTTAAGATATTTCCTTATCGCAAACCATTACAGGAGTCCGGTTGATTTTTCAGATTATGGCATGGATATTTCACACGCAGCGCTTGACGGGTTCTATGCAATGCTTCAGAAGGTCGAAGAGGCAGGTAATGGCGATGTGACAATGGCATTGCCGGACGAGGGTATCAGGTCTGCTATAGAAGTATGTAAGAAAGAGTTCACAGAGGCCATGGATGATGATTTTAATACGGCTGCTGCTATAGCAAGTCTGCAGATGTTAAGGAAAGAGGTAAATACAAAAATTGAACATGGGATTTCACGGAATATTTCAAGTGAGATAAGAGGTCTGTTCAGGACATTTGGCGGAGTCCTTGGTCTGTTTTTTATTGACCCATTTAAGTGGAAATTTATTAAAGTTGAAATTAAACCAAAGGCAGGGCATTTGATCTCTGAAGAGACTATCCCCCGGATTAGTGTTTCTCTGTCAGATGCAGAGATTGAAAAACTGATAAAAGACAGAGAGGATGCGAGAAGGGGAAAAGACTGGAAAAGGTCAGATGAGATAAGAAAACAGTTGTCAGATGCAGGAATAGTCCTGGAAGACAGACCGGATGGCACTACAAGGGTAAAACGTTGAGCAGGGACAAAGATGCGTTATTTGGGATCAACACACTCCTTGAGGCGCTTAGGTCCGGCACAAGGGATTTTGACAAGGTATATATTGCAAGAGGACTGCATGGCAAGGCTATAGATGAACTAATCAGGTTGTGCAAGACAAAGAACATTGTCATCCATTATGAGGGCAGGGATGCAATTGACAGGCTGTCAGGTACGACAAAAAATCAGGGCGTATTTGGCGTGGCTGCTGCCAAAGAATACTCAACTGTTGAAGATATCCTGGAATTATCACAGAAGAGGAATGAAAAGCCTTTCATCCTGATTCTTGACGGGGTCGAGGACCCCAGGAACCTCGGGGCCATAATAAGGACTGCAGAAGGGGCCGGCGTGCACGGCATTATCATACCCAAACACCGGGCGACCGGTCTTACTGATATAGTAGCACGGACATCGGCCGGCGCCATAGAATACATACCCATAGCAAAGGTGACCAATATAACTCAGACGATTGAGCGTCTAAAAGAGCAGGGTATATGGGTTTATGGCCTCGATATGACCGGGGAAAAGATGTATTACGATATGTCATATTCCACCCCGCTGGCCATTGTGATTGGCGGAGAGGGTAAGGGAATAAGGGAGCTGGTCCGCAAGGCATGTGATGAGGTAGTAAGGATTCCGCTTTTCGGTCAAGTAAGCTCATTAAATGTATCTGTTGCTGCCGGAGTAATCCTGTTTGAGATAGCGGCACAAAGAATGAAAGCCTAAATAACCCAACGTATGTGCTAACAGCAACATACTCTGAGTACCCATAGAATGCATATTGACAATAATACGGCTAACTTATAGGATAGTCCTCAACGAAAACGAACCGTTTGAGGTGGCGGTTGGCTAAACTCCGTGTTCTTTCCGGCAAAGAAGTATGTGCTATTCTTGCCAAACACGGTTTCCTTGAGGTGCGCAGACGAGGCAGCCACATCATAATGCAGAAGAAATTGCCTCAGGGGACGACAACAGTATCAAATTTCCCCCTTAAGAGGGTTGCAAGTCTTGCGGCCTCGAGCAGGACATCTTTCTGCAGGTTCCTTAGCTTCTTATCTCTCTCCTGTAAGATCGCAATTAATGACATTGTACAAGTCCCTGGATTTTGTGATATTAATGATAGAAGGATTTATCTGAGGTGTCAAATATTGACTCAAATATGCCTGCCATTTGCTTTAAACAATTCACACTTGACTTAATATTTTATTCTTATATAATATGTAGGTTTTCGCTGGCGTAGCTCAGTCGGTAGAGCAGCTGATTTGTAATCAGCCGGTCGGGGGTTCAAATCCCTTCGCCAGCTCCATTGGCATATGGAATGTGTGGGGGGAGGTACCCAAGCGGCCAAAGGGAACAGACTGTAAATCTGTCGCTGTATAGCTTCGGAGGTTCGAACCCTCCCCTCCCCACCAGGGTCGTCCTGCGGACGACCACTTATAGCTTATAGCCTATGGCTTATAGCTGTAAGGTAACATTTTTATAAGTAAGCTGTTATAAGCAATAGGCTAACAGATAGTTTACAGGACAGAGCATAGCAATGAAGGGTAAAAGAGATTTTTCTCAAAAATGCCCAGATGCGGCGTGTTAGGTAAGCAAACAAGGATGTAAGAAATGGCTTTAGACAAGGCGGACGACGAGGAAAGCCGGAGGATTTAAGTTAGTAGGAGGTGAATCTAAGGTCGAGATTTTTCTCAAAAATGTCCATATGCAAGGAAGGATGTAAGATTTAAGGCGAGGCGTACTGTGTAGTATGTTGAGGCTTAAATCTTACATCCTGACGCCGCAGATGGGCGTTTTTCAGGAAAATCTCGCGGGAGTAGCTCAGCGGTAGAGTTCCAGCCTTCCAAGCTGGCTGTCGCGGGTTCGAATCCCGTCTCCCGCTCCAGGGTCGTCCATGGACGACAGTGAAGAGAGTTTGCAGGGCAGCACAAGGAACAAGGTTTTTTCTCAAAAATGCCCAGGTGCAAGGAAGGACATTAAATTTGAGGTGAGGCGTACTAGTTGGTACGTTGAACCTCAAATTTAATGTCCTGACGCCGCAGATGGGCGTTTTTCAGAAAAAACCGCCCTTGTAGCTCAGTCGGTTAGAGCACCTCCTTGGTAAGGAGGAGGTCACCGGTTCGATTCCGGTCAAGGGCTCCAAATAGGAAGCAATGAGTTAGAAAAAGCAATGAGCAATGAGTGTAAAGCAAAGCCGGGTAGTGGTTTTGCTCATTGCTCATTGCTCATTGCTTTGAACTCATTGCTTGCTGACAGGATGCTTAAATAAAGGAGGCTGCAAGATGTCAAAGGCTAAGTTTGAGAGGAAGAAGCCGCACATAAACGTAGGTACTATAGGTCATGTAGATCATGGTAAGACTACACTGACGGCAGCGATAACGATGTTATTGCACAAGCGTGGACTGGCAG